>DESG01000034.1 GCA_002361175.1 Lachnoclostridium sp. UBA3320
TTTTTCATAAAATATTCAATAGTTCTTATTAATAAAAACTGATACAAAAAAATACATATGTACATAACAGAAAGGTCTGAATTATATTATGCATAATATTTTAATTTGCGATGATGAGAAAGATATCGTATCTGCACTTGAGATATATTTAAAAGCAGATGGATATGAAGTGTATAAAGCGTATAACGGACAGGAAGCACTAAGCATTTTAATGCGTGAGGACATACAGCTTGTGCTGCTTGATATAATGATGCCTGGAATAGATGGTATCGAAACAATTTCAAGAATAAGAAAGATAAGTAACGTTCCTGTAATTTTTCTTACTGCAAAGAGTGAAGATATTGACAAAGTTTTAGGGCTTAACGTTGGTGCAGATGACTATGTAACTAAGCCGTTTAACCCTATTGAATTACAGGCGAGAGTTAAATCACAGCTTCGTAGATATTTAAAGCTTGGAGGAGGCAATACACATGATGAAATGCTTGTACTAGGCGGCATTTCAATTAATGACAAGGCAAAAGAAGTTACATTAGATGGAGAAGTGATTCAGCTTACAAGAACAGAATATGATATTCTGAAATTTCTTATGCAAAATCCTGGGGAAGCATTTTCCCCACAGAAAATATATCAAAAAGTGTGGAAAGATGAACCATTTGGCACAGAAAATACAGTTGCAGTCCATATAAGACATTTAAGAGAAAAAATTGAATATGACCCCGCCAATCCAAGATATCTTATAGCTGTATGGGGAAGAGGCTATAAGATGGAAGATGGCAATCTTAAACAATAGTTGTTTAACAGATGGAAGGAGTAAAAAATAAATGAAAAAAATAGTAAATTTAACTTTGACAAGGTATCTGACAATCCTTTCAGCAGTTATTGCTGGCACTTTGTGTATTATTTCTTTAGCTGGAATACTTCTTGCATCTGCTGTTAATATATACGACAATAGTTTAGATACTGTTATTGGCAATGGACAAAAGAACCTTTTAGGATTATATTCCAGATATATTTTTGAATCAATGCAAAATGATAATACTAAAGTTATGGAAGATTCCAATATGGAATATGTAATTTTACGAGGAATAAATCCTCATAAAGATATTGATGGTACATTTAATATTTCCATTGCCAGTGATAAGAAAAATATTGTATACTCAAATAACAGTTCTTATTTATCAGGGCTTAGCGAAAATGACATACATCAATTTACCAGTTCAAAAATATTTTCTAAGGATGAAGGTCTTTATTATCAGCCAGTAACACTTTTGAAAAGTTTTTTTGATGATGGCTTTCAACATAGCAGTTTTAGTAGTTATAAATCATATACAGAATATGTCGAAAGAGTATTTTTTAATGATGGAGTATTTTATTTTGAAACAGAAAAATATGCTTTTCCTGTAAAGACTATTGAATTGCCTGCATCGTCTATTTCTAATAAAGATTACAAAATGATAAAAAATCATGGATATTCTTTAAATAAAAAAGATATAATGACCTTTAAACTTGAGACAAGTAATCAAGGCAAGCATTTTTATCGAAGCACAGAATACAATATAATACTTAATACAGATAAATATAATACATGGGAAAAATTTTCATTAAATGATATATACTTTTTGCCAAAAAACGTGGCAAAGGGAAATATATCAGAAGGCAAGAAATTTTTTAACTATGATAAAGACTATGAATGTTATATTGATTTTAATGATGAACTTGAAAACACAGCAGAGTATAAACTTGAATATTTAAATATCAGTATATCATATAAAATAAATGATGATTCATATAGCAATATATATGTTGTATTGTCAAAGGCTAACCCTACGATTGTTAATGACAAAGACGATTTATTTGCAGCACAAAAAAATATTATAACATCTTTATATAGAGCACGTTATATAATGATTGTTGTATCTATTCTGTCAGCAGTAGTATTTTTAATAATGTTAATACTATCGTGCCATAGTAAATATTTATCTTCTGATAATGATATAGTAAGAAAAAATATTGTCCACCGTATGCCATTTTTGGTATATGCGTCTATTATAGGTGGAATACTAGCTGTTGATATAGGTTTTGGCATCGTAATGTTTGCAGAAACAGCAGCATCTATAGTAAATACTGGCTCTATGATATTGGAACTTATACTTGCAACATTGTGGATTATGTCATGTATATATCTTTTTATATTGATTTTACTGGAAATTAGCTGCCGTGTGGGTGCACAGATACTTTTAAAAAGCACATTGATATATATGGCATACAAAATTGTTAAAAAAATCTGTGATTATGTAAAAAAAATATTTAACAAGATAAATAACAATATATCGCTATTTGCAAAAACAATAACAACACTTATTATTGCCAATGCATTTTTAATGCTACATTTGCTTTTTATAACTCAAATGTATTTTAATTTTAATAATGGCATATGTCTATTTTTTGCACTAATTGATATGTCTATATGTGCAGCTTTTGACCTTTTTGTACTCAAAATAGTATTCCAGATGGAAGCTCTGCAAAAACATGCCAAGAAAATGGCAAATGGAAATCTTGAAAGCAAAGTAGATACTTCAAAAATGATTAACTCATTTAAAAAACATGGAGAATATCTTAATAAGATAGGAGAAGGAATGTCTGTAGCTGTAAATGAAAGAATAAAAAGTGAACATTTTAAAACTGAGCTTATTACAAATGTTTCTCACGATATTAAAACACCTCTCACTTCGATTATTAACTATGTTGATTTATTAAAAAAAGAAAATATACAAGAGCCAAAAGTGCAAGAATATATAGAAATTTTAGAACGTCAATCTGCGAGGCTTAAAAAACTTATTGAAGATTTAATGGAAGCTTCTAAAGCATCAACTGGAAATATTGTAATTGAGCGAGAACTTTGTGATATTAATATACTCCTCACCCAGACACTGGGTGAATTTGAAGAAAAGCTTAGCCAAAAAGGACTTGAGTTTGTGATAAACAAACCAGAAGAAAGTATATATATAATGGCAGACAACAGGCATATATGGAGAATATTTGACAATCTTATGAATAATATTTACAAATATGGACAGCCTGGCACAAGAGTTTATATTAACCTTGAATCCAAAAATAACGAAGCTATAATTATATTCCGCAATACATCAAATTACCAGCTTAATATATCAAGTGATGAACTTTTGGAAAGATTTGTGCGTGGCGATTCTTCACGCCATACAGAAGGCAGCGGGCTTGGGCTTTCCATAGCGCAAAATCTTGCAGAACTGATGGGAGGAAGCTTAAAGCTTTATGTAGATGGCGATTTATTTAAGGTAGTGCTGTCATTTCCAAGGACAGATGCTCCAAAGTAAACGAAATACTAAACAGCATAGAAATTTTGGGGTTATAAGCATCTTATATAAAGATGTTTATAATCCCGATAACTGCACCAATTAAAGCTCCAAGATTTATAACTGCCTGTAGTTCATGCTTCATAACTGAAAAAACAAGCTGCTCAAGCTCTGCTGCATTCATCTCTTCTATTTTTTTCTGCACAATATCGTTAATATTAATATTTTGCACAATTCGCATACCATTGTCTTCTATAAAACCATCAATAATATTTCCTGCAATTTCTCGCACAGGTTCTCTGTCAATACCCAGTTTGTCAAGGGAATATTTTAATGGGTTTTCCTCTATCTCAGTTACTTTTGCCTTTACAACAGGCATAACAGCATCCCTGCCATACATATTGATATAATCCTTAAATGAATTACCTATATTTTCATAAATAGAATCAAGTCTGTCTCCACTTAAAAACATCGAAATCAAAGGATTGTTAATAATATCTCCAAGTGCATCTGATGCAATCTTTGCAATCACAGACTTTAAATCTGCCTGCTTTACACCATCTATTAATGCATCTGATATTATTATACTTGCTTTGTCCGCCATCTCTCCATTATTATCATGGAGAAGTTCACCGATAGTATCATCTTTTTCAAATAAAAACTCTTCTATTCCTCCCACAAACGATTCTTTTGCAGAGCTTTCTTTTATCTTATTTAAAATATCCTCAGAAGTGAGGAGTTGATTGCTTATAGCATTGCCAACTGCCCGTGCAATACGAGGTTGATTTTTAGGTATTACGCCTGGAGTAAAAGGCAATTTAAAACCGCCAATTCTTATTTCTTTATATGGATGAAAAAGCATTTTAATTGCTATATAATTTGTACAATATCCTATTAGCGCTCCAACAGCTACAGGTAAAATAACGTGTAACATTTGTACTTTGCCCCTTTTTTATAATAAATTTGTGTAGTAGACATATTACTACAAAAAAAGAAAATGTTCAAGAGCTTAATCTCTAAAGCTTAAAAAATTTTTACAATTACTATATACCTATTGTTTTTATATTTTTGCTGTGATAATCTTTAATTATAAAATAAGTTTTGAAAAGGGGAGACAAATTATGGGTTTTAAACGTATTAAAAAACTTGTGCTATGTACTATACTTTCCTTTGCAATGATGCTAGGACTTACAGAGTATACGCCAACATATGCAAATGAAGCAGAAAATGCACCTACTAAAGCACCAGCAAGCATCGAAAAAGAAACAAATGAAAGCACAGATAAACAGGATATGGTAAAGCTTTTAGACAAACAAAAATTTAGTGTTTCTAATTCCAAAGTAAGTATGACCGAACATAAAAAAGGAAAAGGTGTACTTATAAAGGGAAGCAATGCAGATATTGCTGAAAGTGTATTCTCATTTCAAGATGAAATTGATTTTGGTACAGTAGAAGCAACGCATATTGTTGTAGATGGACTTGCTTCCAAGAAAAAGAAAGTTACAATACAGTTTTATCTTGACAGTGAAGAGAAACCTTTTGTTGCAGTAAAACTTAATTGCCAAAAACGCAATGACTATTGGAATTATGTAAAAAATGTTTGCAGCGACATCAAAGACCGCCAAATTACAGGAAAACACAAAATTTCATTTAAGGTCGTTACAGAGGAACAAGGCAATGTAACTTTACTTATGCGCAGTATATTTTTCATGCACAGTAACATTCCATTAGTAAGCTTTGATATTGATGAAACAGAAGGTTCTATAGCAGAGATGAATGGTGATTCTTCTCATAACTCAGAATGTTATGGCAAAGTTTCAATTACTGTACCAAATAACTACAAATCTGAATATTCCGATGAAAAATTTGAATCAGGAACATATGATATTGACTATTTAAGAGGCAGAGGCAATTCAACATGGTATTCAACTAAAAAACCATATAAGTTTAAACTTAATAAAAGCACAGACCTCTTTGGTATGGGCAAAAATAAGCATTGGATTCTTCTTGCTAATTATTACGATGCATCAATGCTGCGCAATAAGCTGACTTTTTGGCTTGGTGCTGAAATGGGCATGAAGTATACACCACAGTGTGTATTTGTTGACCTTATATTAAATAACCAATATCTTGGAAGTTATTATCTATGTGAACAGATACGTGTAGGCAGCAGCCGTGTTAATATTGATGACCTTGAAGCTGACGAAACTTCTAAAAATGCTACAAGCGGCAATTTAATTACAGGAGGTTATCTCCTTGGTATGTCACCTTATACAGAAAATGATGAACAAAAACAGACATTTTCTACAGAGAAAGGCAACAGTTTTGTAATAGAAAGCCCAAGCTTTGAAGATTATTTTAATGAGGCACAGTATAACTACATTTCTGAATATATGCAAAAGACAGAAAATGCTATATATGGTGAAGATTTTAAGGATGAAGATGGTATTCCTTATAGTGAATATATGGATGTAGATTCAGCTGTTGACTATTACTGGGTACAAGAGATATCAAGTAACGGTGATGCATATGGTTCTTCAAGTACTTATTTGTATAAAGAAAGAAATGGAAAGCTTTTCTGGGGACCTTTATGGGACTTTGACTATGTTGCATGGGGTGATACAGATACAAATACCACAGGATTTAGACAAAATTATGCAACATGGTTTGAAAAACTTTTGCAGGATAAGGAATTTACAAACAAACTTATAGCAAGATGGCCAGCATTTAAAGAAAAACTTCTCTACGCATGTAAAGATGGCGGAAAAATTGACCAGTATGCAGCAGAGTTAGATAGCTCCCAGAAAGCTAACTATAATGTAAATGAACTATTTAGTGAGATATGGAATGATATGATTTTTGGAGGCGAAATAGTTGTTGCTGTCGATGGTGCTGATGGAATACCAGCTATAATTGGAGGTGCAGATGCAAGCACAGACGGAGCTATAGATGGAAATGTTAAAAGCAAAACTTTTGAAAGTGAAGTTGACCGTTTAAAACAATGGATTACCGACAGGGTGACATGGATAGATGATAATATAAGCTTGATTGTACCTGTTGAACATAAAATAACATATATGTCTAATGGCAAAGTATACAAAGAAGATACATATATACGAAACAGCAGAAATGGTATTATACTGCCAGAACCTCCTGTAAGGAAAGGCTATAAATTCAAAGGCTGGTATACTAAGAAAACTGTAAAAGGCAAAAAGCAGGAAAACTACATAAATAATGGAGACAATATAACTGAAGATACAATATTATACGCCAAATGGATTGATGAAAGTAAAATTGTTAAAGCGACAAAGATTTCATTTGCACAGAACGAATTTTATTATTATATAAACGATACAATATCTGATTTGCCTGTGTATGCAATCCCATTTGATTCCGAAGTATCAGATATAACTTATGAAATCAGTGATGAAAGCATTGTGAAAATGTTGGTTAATGAGCTTGATGGAAGCAAAGAATTTATTACATTAAAAAAAGGTGATACAAAAATTACAGCAACTACAAAAGATGGATTAAAGACATCATGCACAATACATGTTATTGGCTATGATGATGATATGCTATATAACAATGAAGACTTTTCTTTAAATAAAAAAGAAATAACTTTAAAACGTGGTGATTATTCCAGAATTATACCTAAATATGATTCTAATAAAACACCTTATACAAATTATATATATGTTTCATCAGATGAATCAATAGCAGAAGTCAATGCTGCTGGATATATACACGCAAAAAAAGCAGGTACTATCTATATAGGTGTTACAAGCAACAGAACAGATGGTATACAATTCTGTAAAGTTACAGTAAAAAATAAAAATGGTAAGAATCAAAAGAACAAAAAGAAATAAAAAAGATTTGTAATTATAAAGCGGGGATAGGCAGTGTCAAATGTCTATCCCTATTTAAATTAGTGTTAAGAATATCTGAACTGCTCCCACAGTCAACAACATAATTACTGGGACAACATATTTTCGTGGGTGATTCCATAGGTCACTCTCAATTTTCCAATTTCGGATAGGATAAAACCATTCTAACAATACAGATAAAATTGCACTCTGTAAAGCAAAGAAAACAGCGGTTAAAATCATCAAAATAGTAACACTGTTGTTTTTTATTTGCCAGCTAAAAAGAAAAATTACATTTACAGTTAAATTACAGAAAAAAATAAACAGACAATATGGCATACAAAACGCTTTTTTTTGACAGGGTAAAAAACGGATTGCCTGCTCTAAATCTGGGTCACAGGATAACAAAATGCATATAGGAGTATTTAAAGACAAAATCGCAAAGCTAATTGGAATAACAAATAAATTTTCTATTCTCGTAAAAAAATATGGCAATATAATAGCTACACACCACATAATAGCAGTATTTATCAGATAATTTTTATGACAGTTCAAATATCTGAAAAGATACCTCCACACCAAAAAGTGTCTATGTTGTTTTACTCTATAACATTTTTTATTTTCTTGTGAATAAAAAATGTATACGTCTGTTATTTGTAAACGTATAATTGCAAATATGCTATTAACAATTAAGAAAGGTATAATCCATACTTTACTTCCTAAAAATAAAATACTTGCAATTATTATACTTACCCAAAGAATGCCTATATACCAATATTTTTTTAGGGAATAGACAGCAGCGGCTATAAAAATTGCATTTATTATACAAACTGCACTTTCTAAAAGCTCTATAGGTTTCCAAACAGAAACTGCAAGTAAAACTACGGAAAGAGTTATAGTTTTTGTAAAAATTATATAAACTCCTAAAGCGGCAACATAAGAAAAAATAAAATTTCTTCTATTAAACGGAAGCATAAACATATTTTGCATTTTAGTCGTATTATTTTCTGAACAAAGAGCTTGCCACATCGCACCAGCAGTAAAAGTACTTAGCATAAAATATCGAATAAACGGTGCGATTTGTACTTTCCAATCAGTAATGTATAACCCAAAAAATACAACTAAATAGATGAAAATATTTCGTTGTAACCGCTCATATTGTGCTCCAAACAGATTTTTAATAAAAGCCTTAAATGTCATTTTCATAACGCAAAGCCTCCCGAATATTTGCGGCATTGATTTGCTTACGCTCAAATGTTTGCTTAATTTTTCCGTTTTCCAGAACAAATACCTGGTCAGAAGTCAATGTAATACTTTCTAAAATATGAGAAGAAAACAGGATTGTTCCATGCTCTTTATAACTGGTGATTTGCTGATATAGGTATTCAGTGCTTTGAAAATCCAATCCATTGACTGGTTCATCAAGGAAAAGCAGTTTGAGTTTTAGCGCAAAAGCAGTAATCAGAAATGCTTTTTTTCGATTTCCTGTTGATAAGTCTTTTAATAAAATATCCGTATAATCTTCAAAATGAAATCCTTGTATTAATTCTGATATATCAGGTATTTCTTTTTTGTAAGCGGAGAACACATAAGATAAGTATTCCCGAAATGTAAAATACGAGAAAGAATTATCCTCTTCAAATACCGTGTAACGACACATCTTAAATGCTCGTTCCCTTGGGGTTACAAGCTTCCCAGAAAACAAGATACCCTCAGAGCGAAAAGTAGGAAGTAAACCAGATATCACTTTCAAAAATGTCGTTTTTCCAGATCCATTCAGTCCAATTAAACCTACCACGTTCTGACTAGCCAATTTCAGAGAAAAATCTGACAACACCATTTTTTCATTATTGTACCATGCACTTAAATTTTTGACTGTCAAAAAAGCTGCATCCATTTTATTTATCTCCTTTGTCGTCTTTATCTATCTTCCATGTTTTATAAGCAGAATAGATAAATATACTGCATAAAATGACATAAAGCACACTCATTTTCAAATTACCAGATACAATGCTTACAACAGCTACCATTAGCCAAATCAACCCTATAATTCCACGAATATATATATGACGCATAATTGCTGCCTCCTTAAAAAGTTTTTGCTTTGTTGTATCTGTATTATAACCGAAAAAAAATACTCATGCAGAAATGTCCATAATTAGTAGATTTTTGTCCATAAAAAAGCTGCAAAGCATTTCACACACTTTTATTGTTTGTCAGATACACATTGATAAGACAACGTAGCAACAGATTTGAATACTTTATCTTTATAAGAAGTCTGAACTGTACCATCATATTTTTCAGCAGCAGCCTGTGCACTTTTCAGTCCCCAGCCGTGCAAGCCATTTTTTACTTTTGATGTTGTTAATACACCATCTTGAAGAATAATGGGATTGCTAAAACTGTTCTCTACTTTTATAATTAACATTTGATTGATACGGCGTATTGTAAGCTGGATAAACCGTTTCTCTTTTTCTGGTACTTGCTCTGCTGCTTCTAGTGCATTATCTAAGAGATTCCCCAATATTGCACATAAATCAACGCTTCGTAGATTTGTATGACGTGGAAATTCAACTTGTGCTTCATATTGTATATTATGTTCTTTTGCTGTCGCAGCTTTACTGTTAATAATATAATCTACCATTTCATCACCTGTCCATATAGTTTTGGTTATTTTTTGTACTGGGGTCTGAAGTTCATCAAGATATTGTATAGCTTCTTCTAATTTTGCATTAGAAAGAAGATGTCGCAAAAATGCGATATGGTTATGAAAATCATGAAATAATTTTGCGTTGATTGCATAAGCATTATTCAAGGTAGTGTAATCACGTTCCAACAGCTCCGCCTGTTCTGTTTTTAATCTGGCAAGTTCTTTCTCAAATTCATATTGTCGGTTGATGTTAAATATCAAAACTGCCATCATTAAAATAACTTCTAAAATCATCCACATATCCAGAGTATCGTCTGCAATGAAAAGTATTGTTTGCTGTGATAAAGTTATAATTGCAATAAAAGTTATAATAACAATAATCGACGCAAAACGAAACGCTGTTTTTCCTGTCATATTCGGTTTTTTCAAAATATACAGTGCACCAATAATCAGCAACGCATGAAACAGCCATACAGAAATTTGTCCATAGGCTGTGCCATAATTAAGAAATTCAGATAAGTGAAATATCACGCCTAACCATGCTGCAACAAGAAATTGACATAAAGAAATCGCAATTTCATAAAAAATACTCACAAAAAGGCTCATTCTGATATCTGCATTTTGAAAATAACTGGCGCAGATTACAATCCAGACTACTTCTGACACCATGCGATAGAAATCTGATAATCCTGTTATAGACAATATCACAGAAATTACAACAATGCCTATAGCAGCTATTATTACACTATTTTTATTTTCCTTTTTGGTCGCCAGAAGCCGATAAATAATAAACAAAGCTATAATTGTTCTCACGCTTCCAGTTGTGATATTTGAAAGTAAAATAAGCCACTCTATCATATATGCATCCCCCAATAATGGTTAATCAGCTCTTTGACTTCTTGTAAATGAGAACGGCTTATAGGGAGAGTTTCTCCATTTTTCAGTACAGCCATACCGTCTTTAATCTGCATAATATGTATTATATTTGCAATACAGCCCCTATCAATAAAAATAAATTCATCTGTTTCCAATTCTGAATAAACTTGCTGTAAACTTTTTCTCACTTTTGATATTCCACTAGCAGTAGTAATACTTGCATTTTTCCCATCTCGTTTAATGTAGTAAATTTCCCGATAAGGGATTTTTTCAAGGCGGCTGTTTGTCTGAATCATATATACGTTTCCTTCCTCTAATTCAATCAGTTTTATTGCGTCATGTATAGCAGTAATAAGTCGTTTATCTATATCAGCTTTTGGCACATATCGAAAAATAGATAATTCAAAAGCGTCTATGGCATATTCGATATGAGAAGTGATAAAAATAATTCTCACATTTGGCAGATAGGGTTTAATTTTTTCCGCAATTTCCATGCCTGTACTACCGGGCATTTCTATATCTAATAAAATCAAATCAAAGAAAAATTTGTCTTCAGTAATATCGTAAAGCAGATTATCACTGGTTATATAGGTTTCTATTTTTCCAATGCTGCCACAATTTTTTAGACAATTTTCTGCAATATTCTTATGGTTTTCTACAGTTGTCTTATCATCATCACAAATCGCTATATGTAACATAGTTTTATTTATTTTCTTTATTCCTTTCTACATATTTAATAAATTCTGATGTTTTAGACCAATATTTAATGCCCCAGTTTTCAAAATTCCACTCTTCCATATAATCGTTACATTCATAATCTACATAATATAAAGTATCGTTCTGTAAAATGAAATTGGTTGGAAAGTAATCTATGTTTGTGTTCGCTTTGTAGAGCAAATGGCACATTTTCTTTACCTGCTGAATACAGATTTCAGGTAATTCATCTTTTAATACAAGCTCATATACTGTATTGCCTGAAATATATTCCTTTACAATTCTTTCATTAGCTATATCAACATCAAGCATTTTAGGCATTGATATTCCTATGGTTTGCAGCCTTTTATAATCATTGATTTCAGTTTCAATTTTGTTTCCAAATTGATAATACGCACAAGGCTCGTGATGTATTTGTTTCACCACAACATACACATTATTAATTTGTGCAAGATACGAATATCCGCCTTTTCCTTTTCCCAACAGTTTAATAATGGTATATTTCTTATCATTCACATAAAGTATATTACTCATCGAAGACCCTCTTTTCAATAATTTTGCTTACTACTTGTTTTTCTTTTTAGATATTCTCATTTTATGCATTTTTCAATTTTTTTAATTATTTGTTTTGGCAACTCTTTTTTACTTGCTGCACCCGCACATACAATTTTTCCTATCGGTCTCATTCCTGCTGTTTTAAAAAACTCGTCCATACTGCGGATTGCTCCTCTGCTTTGTCCAAATATCCATGAAAAAGGAAAAGGCGTATTACAAGAAGTCAAAAGCATATATTTTTTGCCCTTTAAACGTGGCTTAGGAAAAGTGTTCGTTTCTTCCATAGCCGTTCCCAATAATCGGTCAAATAAATTCTTAACAGGAGCAGGTACATTTGCCCAATAGACAGGAGCTGCAAGCAAAACCGTTTGACACTTTTGTAAACACATTATAATTTCCTGTATATCGTCCTTTTGTATACAAGCTTGCGTATTTATACAAGCCCTACAACCCATACAGTAAGAAAGATTTTTTTCGTATAGGTTAATCTTCGTTACATTATAGCCCATTTCTTCGGCTTTATGAATTGCATAATTTAGCATAGCTGCGGTTATTCCGTTTGCATGAGGACTTCCCAAAATAGCAAGCAAAACTTTTTTATTCATATTCATTCCTCCTTGTCTGCAATAGAACAATACAGCATATAAAAACCATACTCTAAAAACTCTATTTTTGATAATCCCATTGTTTTTTTTATATATTCTTCTTTATTTGTTGCTAGCTGAATAAGCCCAGATAACATACCCCAAAAATTAAAAATAGTAGGCATGATTTTCAAATTGCTTCGTAAATCACCTTTATCTATGCCAGAGATTAAAAACTCTTTTATCTTTTCATTTATTTCTTCCCCTATTTGATAAGTT
>DESG01000174.1 GCA_002361175.1 Lachnoclostridium sp. UBA3320
GTTTTATGGCAAAACAGAAGCAAAATTTTATTTTTCCAACCGCACAGGTGGAAATTTTTCAATAGGATTTAATTCAGGAGAATATGGTGGAAGAAAAATTAAATTGAATCCTTGTCCCATGACAATAGATAAAATATGGAGTATGTGTCCAATTTTAATCATACAATAATTAATTTATGTAATGACCAGTTCCATGCATACTTATCACGCAGGAAATACACAAAGTTTAAAGAAGCATATTTTTTATATCTGGAAAGCACAAGATAATATAACCTTATTATAACGCCATACCCCCACTCCATCATAAGAGCAGCACTGCCTGTAACAAATGGTGCAGCTATTGATGTCCCAGTATTAGACGAATAGCCTCCTCCTGGTGCAGTACTCATAATGTCAACACCAGGTGCAACAATAGATGGCATAAATCTGCCATCTGTTGTATTGCCTCTGCCAGAAAATGATGCCATACTGTCTGTTAATGCGTTATATGCGCCAACAGTTATTACATTCCGTGCTGCTGCAGGTATTGTAAGTGTGGTGTCAGCAGATGGGGTTAAAAATCCTGTGGAAAGACCAATAACTTCTATTGTGGGAAGCCACATGTTTACTTTACCATACTTTATATCCACAGGCTCAAGTATGATATACCACACACCAGGCATTATATATGAAGAAGTGTTATTTCCTGATGATGGAAGCCACTGTATAAATATTCCTTGTGATATTGTATAAGGTGACGGTTCTCCATAAAAAATATTTAACCTGCTGCCACCAAATATATACGTTTCTGCCCTGCCTGGCTGTATATTTAGAAAAAGCCTGGAACCATCTGGAGCAACTATGTTTGCCCTGAATTCATCCTGATAGTGCTTCCACAACTGCATCTGTATATTTCTTTCGTTCTCAGCAATAGCAATGGCTACGGACTGGCTGTCACCGCCATTTTCAAGCTGCACAAATGCATGATGTCTTGCATCCCCTTCATTGCCTGATGCTACTACTACTACATTTTTCCATATGCCTTTAATGTCTGCAATATAGTTTTCAAAAAGCGAATTGCCGTCATGTGGGCCATCATTATTGCCAAAACTGAGATTAATTGCTACAGGCATATTTAGCGCAATAGCTTTTCTTACTGTATAATCAATAGCTTCCATGATTTCTGTAGTAAGGGCAAATGAACTTCCACGTTTGCCAAGTTTTACTACAATGAGGCTGCTTTCTATTGCAACTCCCCTGTATCTCCTGCCAGGTGACGAAGCGCCATTTCCTGCTGCCACACCTGCTACGGCTGTACCATGGCCGCTGCTTCTGTCAGTAACTGGCACAATCTTAAATCTTTCTTCCCTGTTATTCTGAGACAATGCTTCATTTATATCACTGCTGCTGTATTCTGCACCATATGTATATCCTGCTGGAATCCTGCCTGCAGAATTGTCTGATGTAGCTGTCTGGTCCCATATATATAAAATACGGGTCGTTCCATCATCATTTCTGAAAGCAGGATGCGTATAATCTATTCCCTCTTATGTCAAGTAATTGCAAAAAATTTTTTTAAATCAAACATCCCTATTTTTGCAGTTTTCCAATCAAAAATATCTATTTTAAAGACGTGCTGTTAAATTATTGTTACAAAAATCCATCTATCATGTTAAATCATTGCAAAATCAGATTGCTATACTTTCCATCTGATTTCAATATTTTCTTCATTATATATGATTATTTTGTCAATATACCGATCCATCATTTCAAATGTCAGCTTAGCATTTCTGTCTACAATAAATTTCTGTGACTCTGCCCTATGAATCTGCCCATCTATCTGAAAAAATTGTTCCTGTAACGCCTGAATAATCTTTTGTTTTTTCTCCATCTCTGCATGGCGGGAATGAAACTCTGTCTGTTTTCCAAGAGAGTATAACTGGTAACTTTCATAATGTTCCTGTTTCAGTCTGTTATATTCCCTCTCTGCTTGCCCTATATCTTGCAAAATTTTATCCTGTTCCGCTTGCAAATCATCCTGATACCTATTGTCAATCCCTATTATAAGATTTTGTTGTTCCAGATATTCCTCCATCTGGAACAATACTACCTGTTCCAGAAACATGACATTGACCTTACTGACACATTCTTTCTGTTTGGTTACATATCGGTTATAACAAGTAAAATAAGGATTCACTCCCTCCTTTATCTGCAAATTGTGCTTACAGCATCCACACACTATCTTGCCGATCAATGGGTGTCTGCTTTCTTTTCTCTTTTCTTTTTTATGGTTTTTTCCTCTATTTTTTTGGACTTCCTCAAAATCTTCTCTAGAAATAACTGGAGCATGGTGATTTTTTATAACTTTCCACTCTGCCCTGGCTTTTAAGATATTGCGGCCTCCCACATGTTCTCTCTCCGTTTTACCATACTCCACATCGCCTACATACACAGGATTGCGTAAAATGCTACATATAACACCACTGCTCCAGTAAAACTTATCACCTTTTGGCTTTCTCGGAGTTTTCCCTTTACGAAGCTTAAATTCCATTGGTGTTGGTATGTTTTCTAAGTTCATTTTCTTTGCTATCTGAAAGGAAGTAAACCCTTGTAAAGCAAGTGAAAAAATTTCCTGGATAATTACTGCCTCATCCTCACAAATCACAAGCGTATGCCTGTCATCTGTAGCTTTTTCATAACCAAATGGAGCATTAGCACTGATATACTTCCCACTCTCCTTCCTAATCTGTAGCGAAGTTTTTACTTTCTGCGATAAATCTTTGCTATACAAGTCATAGAGAAGATTTTTGAAATTCACGTCTAAATCTGCGATATTTCCCTGATAACTGGCACTGTCATAATTATCATTAATAGAAATAAAACGAATTTGCAAAAAAGGAAATATCTGCTCCAAATACGAACCTACTTCCATATAATCCCTGCCAAACCGGGAAAAATCTTTTACAACCACACAATCAAATTTATCATTTTTAGCATCCTCCAAAAGCTTCTGTACTCCTGGACGGTTGAAATCCGTTCCCGAAAAACCATCATCTATGTAAACGCTGTCTTTG
>DESG01000066.1:0-33993 GCA_002361175.1 Lachnoclostridium sp. UBA3320
TTATATATATTTATCGTAGCGGAGACTCGTACTGAATATGAAAAACCAGGACCAATCAGTATAATGGAGTACGACCCAAAGACAAAACAGATGATTGGTATGCCAAAGCGTTTCTGGCGTGGAGGTACTGACAGAGGCTGTATAGAAGCGCCACACCTGACAAAGCATGGGGAATATTATTACATTATGTGTGCAGAAGGTGGAACAGGATATTACCACAGTGTTACGGTAGGACGTTCAAAAAATATTTTTGGACCATATGAACCAGACCCATGTAATCCAATTCTTACCTCAAATCCTGTTAGTGTAAATGAACGTAAAGACTGGGACCACTTAAAACCTCGTTACTACAATCCAGATGTGAAACTTCAAAAAGCTGGACATGCAAGTTATGTAGACCTGCCAAATGGAGAAACTTGGATGGTATTTCATGTTTCCCGTCCTTTTGTGCCAGAGCTGCGCTGCACACTTGGACGGGAAACTGCAATACAGCGTATGAAATGGACAGAAGATAGATGGCTGCGTACAGAGAGCGGAAGCAATATTGCAGAAGAGTTTGTAAAGCCTAGTCTGCTTCCACAACATCCGCTTAAAAAGCTGCCAGCACATGATGATTTTGATTCACCTAGGCTAAATATAGGATACTATGCACCACGCATTGACCCTGCATCATTTACAGACCTAGTTTCCAGACCAGGCTGGGCAAGACTAAGAGGCCAGGAATCGGGATGTTCACAAAATAAGGCAAGCATTCTTGCACGTAAATTGACAAGTGTATATGCAACAGTTACTACAAAGATGGACTTTACACCATTAAGTTATCAGCATACAGCAGGATTAATTGTTTATTACGACAATATGAATTTTTTGCATTTATATAAATACTACAGTGAAACTCTTGGACACAGTGCAATTAGCATTATAGAGCTGGACAATGGTGTAAAAAAGGAGTATCATAATATATGCAATACACGTACTTTTGTAGAAGACGGCAAAGACATTTACATACGTGCTAATATTCATGGCAGGGATTTGCAGTTTTTATGGTCTTTAGATGGGGAAGTTTATACGGATATAGGACCAGTATTTGACATCAGCAAGCTTTCTGATGAATACTCTGACTATGGAGAATTTACAGGAACATTTGTGGGCATTACCTGTAGTGACAGGATGATGCATAAACATACAGCTGATTTTGACTTTTTTGATTATAAGGCAGATGAGCATGCGGATGTAGAATAATTTTGCGAAAGAAAACCATGTATGGTTTCAAAACAAAAAATGGAGGCAAAGAAAATGAGTGAAAAAATAGTACAGACTGCAGGCAGGGAAAGCCTTGGAAAATTTGCACCAATGTTTGCACACCTAAATGATGATGTGCTGTTTGGTGAAGTGTGGAATGAAGAAGCAATAAACGTTAAGACAAAATGCATTATTACAGTAGTCTCACTGATGGCATCTGGAATTACAGATTCTTCACTTGCATATCATTTACAAAATGCAAAAAAACATGGTGTGACAAAGGAAGAGATTGCTGCTATCATCACACATGCGACAATGTATACTGGCTGGCCAAAAGGCTGGGCTGTATTTAATCTTGCAAAAGATATTTGGAACGAAGAAGAAGCAGCAGTAACAGAAAAAGAGAAATACCAGAATAGTATCTTTTTCCCAGTTGGCAATACAAATGATGCTTTTGCACAGTATTTTATTGGTCAGAGCTATCTTGCACCACTATCTACAGAACAAGTTCCTGTTTTCAATGTAACATTTGAACCAGGATGTCGTAATAACTGGCATATACATAAAGCAAAAAACGGTGGTGGACAGATGCTTATATGTGTTGGCGGCAGTGGATATTACCAAGAATGGGGAAAGGATGCAATTAATATGACACCAGGCAGCGTAATTAACATTCCTGCCAATGTAAAACACTGGCATGGTGCTGCACCTGATTCATGGTTTTCTCATCTTGCAATAGAGGTTCCTGGTGAAGAAACAGGTACTGAGTGGTGTGAACCTGTTTCAGAAGAAGAATATGGAAAATTGAAATAATGGTACAATAGCCGTAAAAGATAATATGGTACAATTTCTATTGAATTGTCAATTGAAATTGTACCATTTTTACGAATTATAAAGCTACTTCTGGCTAAAATATTTTTGACTATATGTATCACCTCAAATATCTCATCAAGTACAACTGCATATTTTACAATTACTCTTTTTCTGCCCATCGATTAAAATTTCACCCTTTGCATTTTCATCATCCATAACCAGTTCTCCCACTTCTGGCACTTGAATCTTGCCTGATAAAGGGTTTTTAATGCTGTCAACTTTTGTTGTAATGACTGCATTTACCTCAGATTTTTCAAAAGCAAGGTCTGTATCAATCATTTCGCAATTATCTAGTTTCAAATTTTTGCAGTAGCACAAAGGCTGTGTTCCAATAATCTTACAGTTTACAAGCGTTAGACCATCTGAATACCATGCCAGATATTCGCCTTTTATAACACTGTTTCTGACTGTTATATTTTCGCCATGCCAGAAAGCATCTTTCGTATCAAATACACAGTTTTGAAAAGTTGCATTTTTAATGTACTGAAATGAGTATTTACCTTTGAAATTGACATTTTTGAATGTCAATTTCTCTGAACGCATCATGAAATATTCACTAGCAGCTGTGGTGTCTTCCATACAGATTCCACGCACTGACCAGCCAAATTCTGGAGAAATAATATCACAGTTCTGAATTAAAACATCACTGCACTCTCTAAGTGCCTTAATTCCATGCAGTTTTGTGTCTGTAATTTTCACATGATTGGAATACCACAAGGCAGCCCTGCAAAGTTCAGTCATCTCTGAATCTTTGATTGTAAGTCCCTGGTCATGCCAGAATGGGTAACGCAGGTTAAAAAAACAATGCTCTGCCTCAATATTTTTTCCTTCTTTAAAAGCACTTTCGCCATCCGCTGGTCCGTCAAAAGAGCAGTTTCTTACAAACACACCATTACTTCCATAAAGAGCACGTTCCATATCAAAAGTCTGATTTTCAATTATTTTCATTTAAATTTTCCTCCAATTCAAATTTTTTAATAGCTCAATTAGCTGCGGTGAATCTGGTAAACCAAATAATCTAAATAGTCAATCTGCTTCTCTCCTTCATGCACCTTGCTTAAAAGACCTTTTCTGTGATTTTCCAAATGCTTTAACAATTCAGTCTTTTTACCACTTTATTCTGGTTATATTATATCTTTTTAAAACAATAATAGCAAATACTTATATTAAATACTTTTCAATAATTGAAAACTATAGAAAAGTGTGATATATATATGAAATATTAAAAGAAAAGGGATATAAATTTATGGAATTGCGTGTACTTGAATACCAAGTATTCTCTAAAGCTTCAGAAAAATTTATTATGAAAATAAGTGAACTCCTTGCAGACAGTATAACTAAGCATATGGACAGCTTCCAAAAATCAAGTACAAAGAAAATTTAAAATAATATAAATTGATTTTTTCCTTTTTTTTAAGTATAATTACTTTGTTATAAATAAAATTAAATAGAGTTATTAAGAGGAAAAATCAATGAATAAAATAGTAAAACCAGTAAACGCAAATGCACAGCAGGAGGTCTGCAATGTTCTTGCATATCTTAATGAAATAGCTGGAAAAAAAGTTATACTTGGGCAGCATATACAGACAATGGAACAGGAAGAACTTGCATTTATATATAATGTAACAAATGAACTGCCAGCGTTGTGTGGTTTTGAATTGCTCGCATATTCACCCAATATCAATTATAGATATTGTGACAGAGAGTGTTTGGAAGAAATTTTGAGTGCCAGAGGGACATTAAAAAAAGCGTGGGACTGGGCAGAAAAACATGGACTTGTCACGTTTACATGGCATTGGTTTTCGCCATTGCATGGAAAAGACAAATCATTTTATACCAAGAATACAACATTTAATGTGGAAATGGCAGTACAGAATGGCACAGATGAAAACAAGGCAATATTAGCTGACCTCGATTATATGGCAGGACTGTTAAAGCCGTTTTGTGATGCCCATATACCTGTTTTGTGGAGGCCATTACATGAGTGTGATGGTGACTGGTTCTGGTGGGGAAGTAAAGGGGCAGAAGTTGTCAAAAAGTTGTATAGGATTATGTATGGACGCTTTACAAACAGGTATCACCTTGATAATTTAATCTGGGTTTTTAATGCAGCAGAAAGCAGTTTTTATCCAGGGGATGATGTTGTTGACATTATAAGTATTGATATGTATCCGCCACCACACTGCCACACCGCTTGTAAAGAAGACTTGCAAAAGATTTCAAATTTTACCACAAAGGAAAAAATATACGCAATCGGTGAAACAGGCACAGTGCCAGATGTGCACAAGATAGTGGAGCAGGGTGTCCCATGGACTTATTATATGACTTGGTCAAATGACTTTGGTAAGACAGAAAAGTTTTCTTCAAAAGAGACACTACGGAAAAATTATAAAGGTTCAGATGCAGTAACATTGTCAAAATTGCCAAAACTTTATGGATAGTGTTATAGAGAAATTTTATAAGATTTATAAAAAATTTAAAATTTTTCTTGACAATTATGTTAAAAAATGATATAAACAATATATATAGTATGTAACTTTTCGGGAGGCATTAACTATACACTAGACTTATTTATTAATGGGTGCTTTTGTGTATGTTGATGTCTTTTTTTGCATATATGGGCCCGTATGCAGAGTAGGATTAATGCCAGAGTACCCATAGCATTCACAGATTGGAGGGACTTATGAAAGAAAAAATATTTGGTATTTTACAGAGAGTGGGAAGAAGCTTTATGCTTCCAATTGCAATTCTTCCAGTAGCTGGATTGTTGTTAGGAATCGGCAGCTCTTTTACTAATGAAACAACTATTGCAACCTATGGGTTACAGAGAATTTTGGGTGAGGGAACTATGTTACATGCCCTGCTTGTGATTATGAACCAAGTAGGCAGTGCGGTATTTGACAATTTGCCATTGATTTTTGCAATGGGCGTTGCTATAGGCATGGCTAAAAAAGAAAAAGAGGTTTCTGCTCTTTCTGCTGTTATTGCATATTTCGTAATGAATACAGCAATTAATGCTATGTTGCAGGTAAATGGTAAAATTTTATCTGATGGTAGTATTGCAGAGGACGTTTTAGAGGGCACTATTGCATCTGCTTGTGGAATACAGACATTGCAAATGGGCGTGTTTGGCGGAATCATTGTAGGTCTTGGTGTGGCAGCGCTGCATAACCGCTTTTTCAAAATTGAACTGCCAAATGCACTGTCATTTTTCGGTGGAACAAGGTTTGTGCCGATTATATCAACGATTGTATATATGTTTGTTGGCATCGCAATGTACTTTGTATGGCCAGTAGTACAAAATGGTATCTATGCATTAGGCGGTCTTGTAACAGGCAGTGGATATATTGGTACACTTATTTTTGGATTAATTAAGAGAGCATTGATTCCATTTGGACTTCACCATGTATTTTATATGCCATTTTGGCAGACAGCAGTTGGCGGCACAATGGAAGTTGCTGGCAATACAATCCAAGGCGGACAGAATATTTTCTTTGCACAGCTTGCAAATTCTGCTGATGTCGCACACTTTAGTGCGGATGCTACAAGATATTTCTCAGGCGAATTTATTTTTATGATATTCGGTCTTCCAGGAGCTGCACTTGCTATGTACCGTTGTGCTAAAGAAAGTAAGAAAAAAGCGGCTGGCGGCTTGCTTTTATCTGCTGCACTTGCATGTATGATGACAGGTATTACAGAACCGCTTGAGTTCTCTTTCCTCTTTGTTGCACCAGTATTATTTGCAGTACAGGTAGTGCTTGCAGGAAGCGCTTATATGATTGCACATATGTTAAATGTGGCGGTAGGGCTTACCTTTTCAGGTGGCATTTTAGACCTTTTCCTGTTCGGCATACTACAAGGCAATGAAAAAACTAGCTGGATGAGAATTGTCCCAGTGGGAATCATTTATTTCTTCCTGTATTATTTTATATTCTCATTCTTGATTAAAAAGTTTAATTTTAAAACTCCTGGACGTGAAGATGATGATGCAGAAACGAAATTATATATGAAATCAGATGTCAATGCCAGAAAAGAAGCGGCAACAGGAGGAAACCAGACAAAAAGTACAGAAGATGAAACCAGCAGAATGATTACAGCAGGACTTGGAGGCAAGAAAAATATCAGTGACGTGGACTGCTGTGCTACAAGGCTGCGCTGTACTGTTGTTAATTCAGAACTGGTAAATGATGGAATCTTACGTTCTACAGGAGCTTCTGGTGTTGTGCATAAAGGTAAAGGCGTGCAGATTATTTATGGACCAAAGGTTACTGTAATTAAGTCAAACCTTGAAGATTACTTGGAAACAGCTCCAGATGAAGAAATAGCAGTGCCTGTGCCTGAAACAGGCAAGAAAGAAGAAACTTCAAGTACATCAGAAAATGACAAAGAAGTAGTATCTTCCCTTATAATTTCAAGTCCTGTTACAGGTAAGTCAGCAGACCTTTCAACTGCGCCTGATGAAGCATTTGCTGGCAGGATGATGGGTGATGGTGCAGCAGTAACACCAGAGGAAACTACTGTATATGCACCAGAAGACGGAGAAGTATGCTTTGTCTTTGACACAAAACATGCCATTGGATTTTTGACAGATACAGGTGTTAGTATGCTTTTACATATGGGTATTGACACGGTAAAACTTGGCGGCAAAGGCTTTGAAGTTATGGTTGAAAACGGTCAAAAAGTGAAAAAAGGAGAACCAATGTTAAAAATGGACATTGAATATATTAAAAACAATGCACCATCCATTGTATCCCCAATTCTTTGTACAGAGTTAGAAGCTAACCAAAAAATCCGTCTGCTTGCAGATGGCAAAGTCAAGGCAGGTGAGCCATTATTTGCAATAGACACTTATAAAGCATAAAATTGAGAAAATATATAAAGAATGGAGAACTATATGTTTCGGATAAGCAAAACATTGAATCATAATGCAGTATTAGCAGTTTCAGAAGAAAACAGGGAATGTCTTGTTCTTGCTAAAGGAATAGGTTTTGGAAGAAAAATAAACGAATACATTGAAATTAGTGACGATGCAACAGTATATTCCCTGCAGGAAACAACAGAGCGTGGTAATTCAGGACAGCTTGCCAGGTCTATTGACCCTTTAATTCTGGAAATGGCAGATTTTTTACTAGACAAAGCAGAAGATTCTTTTGGCAAAATTGACCGTAACATTTTATTGCCACTTGCAGACCATATGGAATATGCTATTAAAAGAATACAGAACAATGAAGAAATCAGCAATCCCCTGACAGCAGATATACAGGTATTGTTTCATATGGAATATAAAGTAGCAGAGCAGATAGTACCCGTGTTAAAGAAAGAAAAAGGCATTGTAATCCACGATGATGAATTAGGGTATATTGCGCTGCATATCCATTCTGCTATTGAAGATTCCAGAGTATCAGAGGCGATGCAGATGGCACAGGCTGTCAGGGACTGCATCAGTCTGCTGGAAAGTGAAACAGGACACAAGATTAGTGTTATGTCCTTGTCTTATAACCGTTTAATGAACCATATACGTTACATGGTGGCAAGGGCAATTACAGGTGAAAAGCTTAAAGTCAATATGAATGATTATATGTCGATAAAGTTTCCAAAGGCTTTTCAGATTGCAAAGACAGTCTGTAACCAAGTAGCACACAACTTAAGGCGTGAAATAGATGACGTGGAGATTGGCTACCTAGCAATGCATGTGGAGAGAACTGCAGAGGAAGAACAGTAATGAGAAAAGTACTATGCTGCATGAAATATAAAAATTTTTCTCATTTATGACCAGGCGTTTTGTGCCTGGTCTTTCTATTCCTCTTGTTCTTCTTTTTTCTTGTCCTAACCACAAAATTCCTTATATTAATTGTTATATTAAGTATAAGATTAAATAGTTTGTTGCATAATATAATAAATTAGCTTATAGTGTGTTTTAATATAATAACAAAAATAAAAACTTTTGTAAAAAAAGTGTTGACAAACGAAAAGATTGTTGTTATAATGAATTTACCTTTTAAAACAACAATATCTTTATCGAAACAAAGAAAGGAGAATTTTATTATGAAAACAAGAGCAGTGAGGCTTCATGGAGCAAATGACTTGAGAATTGATGAGTTTGAATTACCAGAAATCAAAGAGGATGAGATTTTGGTAAAGGTCGTATCAGACAGTATCTGTATGTCTACTTACAAATGTGCTATCCTTGGTACAGAACATAAGCGTGTACATGAGGATGTGGCAGAGCATCCAGCAATCATGGGACATGAATTTGCTGGTGATATTGTAAAGGTTGGTGCGGCACACCAAGATAAGTTCAAGCCTGGCATGAAATTTACATTACAGCCTGCGCTTAACTACAAAGGGACTATGTGGAGTCCAGGATATTCTTACGAATTTTTTGGAGGAGATTGTACTTATTGTGTAATTCCTGCTGAAGTAATGGAATTAGGATGCCTGCTTGAATACAAGGGACGTGCATATTATGAGGCATCCTTAGCAGAGCCGATGTCATGCAGCATTGGAGCATTTAATGCAGCTTATCATACTAAGATGGGTGTTTACCACCATGAAATGGGTATTAAAGAAGGCGGCAAATTAGCAATTATGGCTGGTGCAGGTCCGATGGGATTAGGCGCACTGACATATGCACTCCACAGGGATGTGCGTCCTTCTATGGTAGTTGTAACAGATGTTAATGAAGACAGGCTGAAACGTGCAGAAGAGCTGTTCCCAATAGAAGAAGCAAAAGCTGATGGAATTGAACTTCATTTTGTAAATACTGGTGTAATGGAAGACCCAGTTGCTGGACTTCGTGAAATAACTGGCGGTACAGGTTTTGATGATGTATTCTGCTATGCGCCTGTTGCAGCAGTTGTAGAACAAAGCAGCGGGGTACTTGGCAGAGATGGCTGCCTGAATTTCTTTGCAGGTCCTACAGATACAAAGTTTAGCGCAAAGATGAATTTCTATGATGTGCATTATAACTCAACTCATGTTATGGGAACTACCGGCGGAAATACAGCAGATATGATTGAATCACTTGAACTGACAGCTGCAAAGCGTATCAATCCAGCAGTTATGGTTACTCATGTAGGCGGTCTGGATTCAGTAGCAGAAACTACACTTACATTGCCAAAAATTCCAGGCGGCAAGAAACTTATTTATACACATCTTAATATGCCACTGACTGCACTTGAAGACTTCCGTGCAAAAGCTGCAGAAGATGAACGTTTTGCTAAGTTAGCTGATATTTTGGATGCAAATATGGGATTGTGGTGTCCAGAAGCAGAGGAATATCTGTTAAGTAATTTTGTAAATGAATAATATTCCCCAGCCAGCAGGGGGCTTTAAAAAGCATTGTGCTGGCATAATAAAAAAGGGGGGTAATAGCATGAAAAATGGGCTTCAAAAATTTGGCAAATTTTTATCTTCCATGGTAATGCCTAATATCGGAGCATTTATTGCATGGGGGCTTATTACTGCATTATTTATCGAAGATGGGTGGCTGCCAAATGCAGGGCTGGCGTCAATCCAGCCATATATGTTACGTTTTCTGCTTCCAATATTGATTGCTGCACAAGGCGGCTTTCTGGTAGGAGGAGAGAGAGGGCGTGTCATGGGTGCTATCGCAGTCATGGGATGTATTGCAGGTGTTGGAGGTATGGATGGTCAGCCAATGCTTATGGGAGCTATGGTTATTGGACCATTTGCAGGATGGGCTATCAAGGTCTTCGATGAAAAGATGGATGGTCATATGCCAACTGGCTTTGAAATGTTAATTAATAACTTTTCAGTGGGCATCTTGGGTATGATTATTGCAATCCTTGGATATTTTGTAATTGGCCCATTTATGACTACAGTCCTTTCTATATTATCAGCAGGTGTAGATATTTTAGTAGAGCACAGTCTGCTGCCACTTGTTGCCATTGTTATAGAACCAGCGAAAGTACTCTTCTTAAATAATGCAATAAACCAAGGTATTTTTACACCAATCGCTTCTGTTGAGGCAGAAACAGTTGGACAGTCTATATTGTATATGTTAGAAGCAAATCCAGGTCCTGGACTTGGTGTACTTTTAGCATACTGCTTTTTTGCAAAAGACAAAACTACAAGACAGTCTGCTCCTGGTGCAGTAATTATACATTTCTTAGGTGGTATACATGAGATTTATTTCCCTTATGTACTGATGAATCCACTTGTTATAATAGCACCAATTGTAGGTAACTTCTGTGCTATAACATTCTTTTCAATTACAGGATGTGGATTAAAAGCACCTGCTTCACCTGGCTCTATTATAGCATTTTTATCTATGGCACCAAGAGATAAGTTAGTTTTTACTATAATAGGCGTACTTATTGCTGCTGTAGTGTCATTTTTAATTGCAGCACCAATAATTAAATTTACAGATGGAAAGGGCAATCTCTCTGATGCACAAGACCAGATGGGACAGATGAAAGCTGAGGCAAAAGGTCTTGCAGCAGCACAGAACAATGAGCCAATAGATTCTTCAAGTATTAAGAAAATTATATTTGCATGTGACGCAGGTATGGGTTCTTCTGCAATGGGAGCTACAAAATTCCGTAACCGTATAAAAGATATACGTCCAGAAATTATTGTAAAAAATACTTCTGTAGATAATATTCCTTCAGACTGTGATATAGCAGTAGTGCAGGTTACACTGGCAGATCGTGCAAGAAAGTCAGCACCACAGGCGAAATTAATTACGATTGGAAATTTCCTTGCAGACCCATCACTGGATACTTTATATGAACAGCTTGCATCAAAGGCTGATGGACAAAGTACAGCTGCACCAGTGACACCAAAAGAAACACAAGCAAGTGGTTCTAAGAAAAAAGTTATAGACAAAAACGGTATTAAATTAAATCAAAAACCAGTGTCAAAAGAAGAAGCAATCCGTACAGCAGGCAAGCTTCTTGTAAGCCAAGGGTGTGTTGGTGAAGCTTATGTAGATGCTATGGTTGAACGTGAAAAATTAGTAAGCACATATATGGGAATGGGACTTGCAATTCCGCATGGAACATCCGAAGCAAAAGACTCTGTTAAGAAGACAGGAATTGTACTTGTACAGTATCCAGAAGGTGTTGATTTTGGTGACGAAAAAGCGCAGCTTGTCTTTGGTATTGCAGGAATTGGTGATGAACATCTTGACCTGCTGCAAAAAATCTGTGAAGCATTAGAAGACGAAGAAGTTTTAGAAAAAATGAAGACAACAAATGATGTTGAATGGATTTTAAAACAGTTAGAATAGTGTTATAATATTTTTGAAAGGAGGTTTTTTATGATATATACAGTAACTTTTAATCCGTCCCTTGATTTTATAGTATCAGTTGATAACTTTAAATTTGGAATAGTAAACCGTACTAATAAAGAGATTATTAATCCAGGGGGCAAGGGAATTAATGTTTCCATGGTACTTAGCAATCTTGGGTACAGCAGCACAGCACTTGGATTTGAGGCTGGTTTTACAGGAAAAGAGATTGCAAGACTTATGAAAGAGCGTGGAGTTGAATCAGATTTTATTACAGCTAAGAGTGGGTTATCTCGTATCAATATGAAAGTAAGGTCAGATGATGAAACTGAAATTAATGGTATGGGACCAAGAATTAGTGATGAAGATATTGACAAACTCTATGTAAAATTAGATAATATTAATGATGGTGATATACTAGTATTGGCTGGTTCAATTCCGTCTGTTATGCCAGAAACGATGTACAGTGATATTATGAAGCGTCTATCAGACAAAAATCTTAAAATTGCAGTAGATGCTACAAAAGATTTACTGGTGAACGTATTAAAATATCATCCATTCTTGGTAAAACCAAATAACCATGAACTTGGCGAAATATATGGTGTAGAACTTAAGACAAGAGATGATGTAGTGCCTTATGCACGAAAAATGCAGGAAGAGGGCGCACGCAATGTGCTAGTGTCTATGGCAGGTGAAGGTGCTGTCCTTATCGCAGAGGATGGCAAAGTATATCAATCAGAAGCACCAAAAGGCAAAGTTGTTAATTCAGTTGGTTCAGGAGATTCTATGGTGGCTGGTTTTATTGCAGGTTATCTGGCATCAAAAGATTATGAGCAGGCATTTTATATGGGTGTCTGTACTGGTTCAGCATCTGCTTTTTCAGAAGGTATGGCTACAAAAGAAGCTGTACGAAAACTGTTAGAGCAATTTGGAAAAAATTATTTATAAATTAGAGAGGAGAGTTTACAATGAAGGAGTTTACTTACACAATCACAGACCCAGAAGGGATTCACGCAAGACCAGCAGGAGTTCTTGTAAAACAGGTAGCAGGATATGCATGTTCTGTAAAGATAGCAAAAGATGGCAGAGAAGTAGATGCAAAACGTATTATGGGGATTATGTCACTTGGTGTTAAATGTGGCATGGAAGTTACTGTAAAGTGTGATGGCGAAGGTGAAGACACAGCAATCGCAGAGTTAGAAACTTTCTTTAAGGAGAATTTATAAAATATGGAGATGCAAGGAAAGTCCGTATTTGGAGGGGTCGCTATGGGGCGCCTCTCCATATACAAAAAGAGTGACAGCGTTGTAAAAAGAGTGAAAATTTCAGATGCCGATGCTGAAATACAGCGCTTTGAAGATGCTACTGAAAAAGCAAAAGAACAACTTGCTGCCCTGTATGATAAGGCTATGAAAGAAGTAGGAGAGACAAGTGCTGCAATATTTGAAGTACACCAGATGATGTTAGATGACTTGGATTTTAGAGAATCTGTTACTAACATGATTAAGACACAGGATGTCAATGCAGAGTATGCAGTGGCAGTATCTGGGGACAACTTTTCTACTATGTTTGCGGCTATGGACGATGATTATATGAAAGCCAGAGCTGCCGATGTAAAGGACATAAGCAACCGTGTTATCTCTGTATTACAGGGTGTAAAGGATGCTACACTTGACAGCGATGAGCCAGTTATTCTGGTTGCAGAAGATTTGGCACCATCTGAGACAGTACAGTTGGACAAATCACTGCTGTTATCATTCGTGACACGTTACGGCTCTACCAATTCACATACAGCAATACTTGCCAGAACTATGAATATCCCAGCATTAATTGGTGTGGATTATGATGAAAGCATAGATGGGCACTTCGGTATTGTTGATGGGTTTGAAGGCGTACTTTATATAGACCCAGATGAAGCAACAATAGAAAAATACCGCAAGAAACAGGATGAAGAGAAAGAAAAAGCACGCCTGTTGCAGGAACTGAAAGGTATGCCAGATGTTACCAAAGACGGCAAAAAGATTAACCTTTTTGCCAACATTGGAGGCGTTGGCGATGTACCATCTGTACTGCAAAATGATGCAGCAGGCATTGGCTTGTTCCGTTCGGAGTTCTTATACTTAGGTTCAGACACATTTCCTACAGAAGAAGAGCAGTTTAATGCATACCGCTCTGTAGTGCAGACAATGGCAGGAAAAAAAGTTATTATCCGCACACTGGATATAGGTGCTGACAAACAGGTAGATTATTTTAATCTGGCACATGAAGATAATCCTGCAATGGGATATCGTGCAATCCGTATCTGTCTTGAACAGCCAGATATTTTTAAAACACAGCTCAGGGCAATCTACAGGGCCAGCAGCTATGGAAATATTGCAATCATGTTCCCGATGATTATATCTGTGGATGAAGTAAAACGTATCAAGGAAATTGTAGAAGAAGTAAAAGAAGAACTGAACAACCAAGGTGTTAAATATGGTGATGTGGAACTTGGCATTATGATTGAGACACCAGCAGCAGTATGGATGACAGAAGAATTAAGTAAAGAAGTAGATTTCTTCTCCATCGGTACAAACGATTTAACACAGTACACACTGGCAATCGACCGTCAGAACCCTCGCTTAGATTCTTTCTACGATGCACACCATCCTGCTATACTTCGTGCAATTCAGATGACAGTTGAAAACGGGCATAAAGGCGGAGCCTGGGTAGGTATCTGTGGTGAACTGGGAGCAGACACTACACTGACAGAAACATTCCTGCGCATGGGGGTAGATGAATTATCAGTAACACCATCAAGGATTTTAGCAGTCAGGTCTGCAATCCGTAATTGTGATTTAAGCAAAGAGTAATTAAATATTTTCTTTGTGGTCTCCACATGAAAAAGATGTAAATATCCGATTCATGTGGGGATTTCTTTTTACCACACTTCATTTGGGTATTGCATATTCCAATCCTTTCTAAGCTTTGTCATAATATCCATAACATCTTTTGAATACTCAAGGCAAAGTGCTGAAGTATCGTTATTTAACACGGCATATTCCATATCGCAAATTTCATAATACACTGCGTCAGATGTATGACCGTCAGTTATTTTTCTTGTATCACCTGTCTTGGCGTCAACAATAATTGCCTGTTCTGCCCTTGGATATTCCATAATTTCTATATATCCCTTTTCACAGCTTATTACAGCACGCTTTGGCTGCTTAGAATGTAGAGAAAGTGCAACAGTTGCCATCTGTCCTGAACTGTTTTTTAAAAGTATAGTTGCCTGTTCATCTGAACCTGCAGGCGAAGGTTTCCACTGGCTTACAATCTCCTCTGGTTTTTTATCCATAAAACTGCGAACAATAGAAAGTGCGTACACACCAATATCAAGCATTGCTCCGCCAGCAAGATTTATATTAAAAAAGCGATTTTTCATATCATATTCTTTAAAACTGCCAAAGTTCATTGTAATCAACTGTACTTTTCCCAGTTCACCATTTTTTACAATATTCCACAACTTCTTATATAGTGGCATATGCCATATTGTCATAGCTTCTGCTAAGATTAAATTTTGACGATTGGCAAGTGCTATCATCTCATCAAGTTCTCTACTATTCAAAGTGATAGACTTTTCAATCAATAGATGTTTTCCATTTTCCAAAGCTTTTTTCATAAATTGGTAATGAGTATTATGTGGTGTTGCAATATAGATAATATCAACATTGCTGTCCTCAAACACTTCATCAATCTGCTTGTATACAATTTTTATATTGTATTTTTCTGCAAATGCTACAGCTTTTTCATATGTACGATTGCCTACAGCATATAAATTTCTTCCCATTTTTTGAAATGCCTGCGCCATTTCATTAGCCATTACACCAGTTCCAATCACTGCCCAGTTTAAATTGTCGTTCATAAAAAATAATTCTCCTTATAATATTCATAAATAAATTATAATACAAAGTTTATACTGTAGCAACATTAATTATATACTTGACAACTAAGTATTACTGTTGTAAGATATAGCAATAATAATAAATCTTACAACAGTAATACTTGTGTGGCATAATAAATTGCAAGTGGAGGATTTTACAATGAAAAGCAGAATAAATAAAAAAGTTATACTACTGGTTATAATAATACTTATTTTGAGTACGTTTGCCTTGCTTATGGCATGTAAATTTATACAGGATAAATCCCTATTGCCAGATTTTATAGCTAACGCTGTAAATACAGATAACGTAGAAAGTTTGTTACAGACTTATATGTCTTATATAGAAACTGGCAATTTTGACCAGATGTATGAAATGTTGGCAGATGAAAGTAAAGAATATATTTCTTATGATGATTTTTTAGCTCGTAATAAAAATATATATAATGGCATAAGAGCTAAAAATATCAGTATACAGATATCAGATATACAAAAGAATAGCAAAGAAAGCACATCGGTTTTATATAAAACAATTATAGAAAGTATTGCAGGAGAGATAAGTTTTAATAATAGAGCTCTGTTTATAAAAGATAGTAACTATAAGAGTTACAAACTTATCTGGCATGACAATTTGATTTTTCCAGATTTAGAATCGGATTATAAAGTAAAAGTAATTACAGAGGATGCTAAAAGAGGATTGATAATTGATAGAAATAATAATGAACTTGCTGGTTGGAAGATGGCATCTTCTGTTGGAATTGTCCCTGCAAAGTTAAAGAATAAAAAGCAAAATGTTCGTGCTCTTTCAAAATTGCTAGGCACTTCAAAGAAAGTTGTTATGAAAAAATTGTCACAGAAATGGGTTAAGAGTGATTCTTTTGTACCTATTAAAACAATTCCTAAGTTATCAGAGCATGAACAGCTTTTATATTCTGAGGAATCTGTATCTGTAAGTGAAAGTATGAAAAACACAGCTAAATTACACGAGGAGCTGCTTAAGATTCCAGGTGTTATGATTACTGATGTTGAGGTTAGAAATTATCTTTTAGGAAAAGCAGCGTCTCATCTAACTGGTTATGTGCAAGGTGTGACTTTAGAGGATTTAGAAAATCATCCTGATGAGGGCTATAATTCCAATAGCGTTATTGGAAAGTTAGGAATAGAAGCACTTTATGAAAAAGAACTTAAAGGGCATGATGGATATAAAATAATTATTACTGATGGAGATGGTAAAACAGTGTCAGTGCTGGCTGAAATTATTAAAGTAGATGGACAGACAATCAAATTAACAATAGATGCAGAATTGCAGAAAAAATTGTACAAAGAATTTGAAAATGATAAAAGTTGTTCAGTTGCTATAAATCCATATACGGGAGAGATTTTAGCATTAACTAGTACTCCATCTTTTAATAGCAATGATTTTATATATGGAATGTCTGAAAAGTTGTGGACATCGCTAAATACTGATGAAAAAAAGCCATTTTATAATAGATTTCGGCAGAAATTGTGCCCTGGTTCTTCCTTTAAGCCAATTATTGCGGCGGTGGGACTTAAAACTGGAATTTTAAATCCAGATGAAGACTTTGGCAATGCAGGTCTTTACTGGCAAAAAGATAAAAGTTGGGGAGGGTATTATATTACAACTTTGCATGAAACTTCTCCTGCTAATATGAATAACGCTTTAATTAATTCTGACAATATCTATTTTGCTAAATTAGCATTGCGCATAGGCAGCGATGAATTAGAAAAGAGCCTTAAAGAGTTAGGATTTGGAGAAAAGCTTCCATTTGAAATTGCTGTATCAGAATCACAGTATTCTAATAGTGATGGTATAGAAACAGAAATACAACTCGCTGACAGTGGGTATGGACAGGGACAAATTCTTGTTAATCCCATACATTTGGCATCTCTTTACACAGGTTTTGCAAATGAGGGAAATATTTTAAAACCATATCTAACTTATAATGCAGAGAATAAGTCTAAAAATTGGATTAAATACGCTTATTCAAAAGAAAATGCCAATATTATAAAAGAATCATTAGAAGATGTGATAAGTTCAAGTCATGGCACTGGTCATGCGGCATATATGGAAAATATTTCTCTGGCTGGAAAAACTGGAACAGCAGAAATTAAGGCTTCCAAAGAAGATGGCAATGGAACTGAATTAGGATGGTTTTGTGTATTTACATCTGATAGAAATGTTGATAAGCCAATTCTTATTTTAAGCATGGTAGAGGATGTAAAGGGACGTGGAGGCAGTGGATATGTTGTAAGAAAAGACAGGAAAGTATTGGAGGAATATTTTGACAAAGCGGACTGATGTAAGGATATTTATACTTAAAATTATATTTTGTTCTCTTATGGCTGTAATTGTTGTGCGCCAATTCCATCTTCAAATTTTACAGGAAGAAAGTTACAGTACAAATACAGATAAAAAAACTGTGAAAGTGGTAATTAAAAATGCTGCAAGGGGCAATATTTATGACTGCAATGGAAAAATTCTTGCTACTAACCGCATAGCCTACAATATTACTATGACAGATAACAGCATTGACAGTTATAAAACGAACAGGGAAAGACAGCTTGTGCTTAATAGTGTTATTTATAAGCTGCTGCAAGAGGGTACAAAGTATGGAATAAAGTTTGGCAGTGAAATTAAAATTGAGATAGAGAAAGATGGTAAGTATAATTTTACTACAGATAAAACAGCTTTACTTCGATTTAAGGCTGATATTTTTGGACAGGCAGATATTGACAATATGACTAAAGAACAAAGAGAGTCAAGCGCAGAAGAGTGCATTAAATACTTATCAGGAAATACAAGATATTGTCTTTATGGATGTGGAAAAGAGAATTATACAAAAGAAGAATTAGACACTTATGGATTGCCAGAAAAATTTACAGAGAAGCAGATTTTAAATATTGTTGGAATCAGATATATGCTTTCTTTAAATAGATATCAAAGTTATATCCCTGTAACTGTTGCCAAAGACATTCCTTATAAAATGATGGTCTATATAAAAGAAAATAGTGGTATTTTGCAAGGTGTAGATATAGAAGAAGAGTTAATACGAGTATATAAGGGTGGTGAAGCATTTGCGCATATTCTTGGATATACTAAGAAAGTATCAGTTGAAGAGTTGGAAGAATCCAAAAAGGATAACATATATTATACACAAGAAAAGGATATTGGAAATACAGGAATTGAGTATTATATGGAAGATACACTGTGTGGACAGGATTGCAAGCGTGAGGTTACTTTAAATGAAGCAGGGGAAGTTAAAAAAGACAAAGTTATTAAAGAGGCAAAGGCTGGTGGCGATGTTTATTTATCTATTGATATGGATTTGCAGAATAAAGTTTACAGTATATTAGAACAGAAATTGGCAGATATTTTATTGGAAAACATTGTTAATTTAAAAGAGTTTGACAAGACAAAAGTAAATGATGCAAGTGATATCCGTATTCCAATATATAATGTGTATTATGCACTTGTAAATAATAATATAATAAGCTTGGACAGCTTTAAATCGAAAAGTGCATCTAACCTTGAACGAAGTATTTTAGAAAAGATAAAATACAAAAAGAAACATATAATTAAAAAGCTTAAAAAGATTTTTATAAATGGAAATACTTTGTATAAAAATTTATCAGAGGAAACACAAGAGTATATAAATTATATTATTGATGAAACAGGATTTTATAATAAAGATAAAGTAGATACAGAGGATACTATTTATAGTGCATGGACAGATGGCAAAATCTGTACAAAAGATTTTATATTACAGGGACTTAGGAAAGGATGGTTTGACACAAGTAAAATACATACAAAGAAAAAATATCTTACAGGGGCAGAGATGGCAGAGGTATTATATAATGCTATGACTGCAAAACTGGCAGATAATGCAGGATTTGAAAAAAAATTATTTTATTATTTACTGCTTGATGATAAGATAACAGGCAAGGATATATGTATGCTGCTGTACAAACAAAAAGTCATTTCTATTAAGAAAAAGGACAGTGATTATAAAGGATTGACAGATGGAAATTTAAGCCCATATGAATTTATGCGAAAAAAAATAGCAAAGCTTGAGATAACACCTGCACAGCTTGCACTAGACCCTTGCTCTGCCTCTGCAGCAATAGTTAATTCTAATACTGGCAAATTGATTGCATGTGTGACATATCCAGGATATGACAATAACCGGCTTGCCAATAAGATGGACAGTGATTACTATTTTAAACTTTACTATGATTTGTCCCTGCCATTTTACAATAGGGCATCACAGCAGCTTACAGCGCCAGGTTCAGCATTCAAACCAGTTACTATTGCCGCAGGGTTAAATGAAGGTGTTATACAGACAGGCACTTCTATATTTTGTGATGGTGTATTTGACAGAGTAACACCAGTTCTTAGATGTTGGAATCATGCAGGACACGGTGCAATCCCAGATGCAGCAGGAGGACTTGCAGCATCTTGCAATGACTATCTTTGTGAGATATCATACAGACTTGGAATGACAAAAAATAATGTTTTTGTTGATAAAAATGCATTAAATTGTATTCAAAAATATGCAGAAATATTTGGTCTTGACAAAAAGTCCGGAATTGAGATTGCAGAAAGTGAGCCACATGTAACAGACCAGTATGCAATACCTTCTGCAATCGGACAAGGAACACATAACTATACAACAGTACAGCTTGCCAGATATGTCAATACACTTGCTACATGTGGTAAAGTTTTTTCGCTATCGCTTATACAAAAGACCACAGATAAAAATGGAAAGCGAAAGGTAAATAAACCAGTTATACAGAGTAAGGCAGAACTTGACAGCTATATCTGGAATACCATAAAAAATGGTATGAAACAATTTGTAAAGCAAAATACATATCTAAAAGATATGAAAATAAGTATTGCAGGCAAGACAGGCACAGCACAAGAGGATAGAACGAGACCTGAACATTCGCTATTTATTGGATATGCACCAGTACAACAGCCAGAAATTTCTATTGCAGTAAGGATTGCCAATGGATATGGCTCATCCAATGCTGTTATGGCAAGTAAAAATATACTGGAATATTATTTTGGCTCTAAGGCAGCAGGATAAATTCCACATTTATCAAGTATTGAAAATGTGATATCCGCAGCGTTTTTGCCAGTAGCATTGTCCATTGCCTGTATATTGGTGGCAAAGAAAAATGTGTTATCCCTTGTTTCTATAAAACCTATAAACCAACCATTTGTATTTTTGCCACCTATATTTCCTGTTCCTGTCTTTCCATAGAGTGATATTCCATCAGAAGACGAAATAAGCAATGAGGATTTGACAGCTTGTATGCTTTCCTGATTAAAGCCAAATTCATTGGTATAAAACTGCTTTAGCAGCTCTACCTGTTCAACAGGTGAAATCTTTAATGAAGCCTCCAGCCAATATCTGTCAAGTCCGCTTGAAATATCTTCATTGCCATAGTGTATCTTATGGAAGAACTGCTGCATACTGTTATAACCATTCTTTTTGTCTAAGAAATTAAAGTACCAGTTGACAGAATTTTGCATTGCAGTTTTTAACGACTGGTTCTGATTCCATGCATCAATAGGGTATTGTGAACCATCCCATACAAGAGTATTGTCTGTAGGAGTGATAGTTCCTTCTTCAAGGGCACACAGTGCACTATAGATTTTATAAGTAGAATTTGGTGCAATACGCTTTATGCTATTTTTGCGATTATATATTTGCCATAAATCATTTTTTAAGTCATAAAGCACAAAACTTCCACTATAATCGTCCTCAAAAAATGTTTCATAATCTTTATATATAATATTGTCTTCTTTAAATTTACTAATGTCATTTCTGTCAGATGAAGCATTGACAGATAAGTATGGAATACTGCCTGTTACTATAGCACATGTAAGAAGAAAAACAACAGTATTTTTAATCTTCTTTAGAGGTGTCTGGCTTTGGTAAGAAGCTATGTTTAAAATTCTTTTTGTTATCTGTTTCCTTGTTCCACCTATACTTGATGCAGCATATGATGAAACTGATATTTTCTCTGCAAATGAAACTAATGTGTTGCCATAGCTTATATACTCCTCTGGATTAAGCCTATTAAGAACTGCTGTATCACAGGCAATTTCTCTATCTGTGCATATCTCTTTTTTAATATACCACACAACTGGATTAAACCAGTAAATAATCCCTGTAAGACATGTAATGCAATTTACAATAGAATCTTTGCATTTGCAGTGATGCAGTTCATGTAGTAATATATAGCGTAGTTCATCTGTATTGTGTTCAGATATAAGCCTAATTGGGATAATAATGCAAGGTCTTACTATTCCAAATGTAACAGGAGATTTTAAAAATGCACTGCTTCTAAAATGCACTTTTGTCTTAACTTTAGCCAAGTTTTTGCAGTTTAAAAAGACCTCATTAATCTGTTTATTTTGTACAGGCATGGAAGTGCGATAAAGTTTTATAATTTTAAAACTCATATATAAAATTGACACAGCAGCAAAAAATGCACCTATAATCCATACAACTAAAAATATGGTGGATATAAGCGGCGAAACATTTCTTTCTACAGAAATAGAAAAATCATTTATAATATTTACTGCACCAGAATTTATTGATACATTTTTTTTAGATAGTGGTGCAATTACTGCACTTTTATCTGATAAGAAAGAAAATATCTGCTTTAGCCTATTGCTTATGTTGTAAAGCGGCAGAAAAGGAATCCAGAAAGTCAAAAGTACTGGAAACCAAAGATAATACTGTATGCTTGGTGAAAGATGTTTTGCAAACAGTTTTTTTATTAAAATAATGCAAGTAGCAATTAATGCAGCAACAATATTTGCAGCAAGAAATTGTATAGCCATATTAAGTCTCCTTTTTGTCTGAGGCATGGTTTAATATTTCCCTTAATTCTGCAATCTCATTATTAGACAAAACGTCATTTTCTAAATAATTATTTAACATAGCACTGATATTGCCATTAAAATAGCGTTTTAAAAAAGAACTGCTCTGTTGTTCAATATATTCTTGTTCTTGTACAAGAGGTGTGTAAACAAATACACGACTGTCTTTTTCATAAGATAGTGCACCTTTATTTACGAGGCGTTTTATCAATGTCTGTATAGTTTTAGGACTCCATTTTGTTGTTTGTGTCAGTATGCCAGTGATTTCATTTGTATTAATTGGTGCATTATTCCACACAATTTTCATGACTTCGTATTCTGCTTCTGAAATCTGAGGTAAATTCTTCATCTGTCTCTCCTTAAACTTACATATTTATTAATTATATTATATATTCGCATATTTTTTTTGTCAATTAACCATACTTTATACTTTTTTATTTTTTTTGACGGAAAATTGCCTTTTTGTGCAACTATATAGTATAAGCGCTTATGAATAAAGCAGAACATTGTCCTGCTTTTGAAAGGAAATGTAAATATGGAACAAACAGATAAAGAACTGGCTAAACTGATACGTACAGAACCAGACCGTGGAATTGCTGAATGTATTGACAGATATGGAGGTGGTGTAAAAGCAATCTGCTGCAATATTTTAAGGGATAATTACAGGGATTATGTGGATGATGCTATGATAGAAACTTTTACGAGTTTGTGGCAGTTTATAAATTCTGACAAGAAAATCAATACCACATTAGAGGGATATCTGTATGGAATTGCACGGAAAAAATCTCTTGAAATATTGCGCAGAAACAGCCGACATGGAGGAAATGTAAGTATAGATGGCACAGAAGGAATAGAGCAGATGTTGGTAGCAGAAAATGCAGATGTCGAAAATATATTTGCACGTAAACATAATGAAAAATTGGTGCATAAGGTTATTTCAGAAATGAAAGAGCCAGACCATATGATATTTTTGCTGCGTTACTTTTACTTTTATAAAGTGAGAGAAGTAGCAGAACGAATGGGTTTAACAGAAGATTATGTTGAAAACAGACTCCGGCGTGGCAGGCAAAAATTAAAAAAATCCTTAGAGAAGAGAGGTATTCTACATGAAAAATAGAATAAATGTAAATAAAAGCGAAGATACCAGCACGGAATTTTTTATACAACCTGAGAAAGAGGAAGTGTATCATTTTGATGAAAAATTAGATGATTATGAGAAGCAACTTTTAACTGAAAATGTTCTCAGACATATAAATATGGAAAGAAAGGATAATAATATGAAAAAAGGATGGAAACATTGGAAAGCAGTGGCATGTCTTGGAGCAGTATTACTTGTGCCATGTAGTGTATTTGCAACGGTTAAAATTTCACAATACTTTAATAGTCAGGTATCTGTAGAAGACTATCAGATGAAAGTAGATATACATAAGCAAGATTTACAGTCTGCTACAAAAGCACCAGAAAAGTATATTAAATTGAAAACAGACTTTGGTTCTGCATATAAACTAGATAAAGAAGACCAAGGAATGTGTACTTTTACTCATAAAGCTGGTTTTGACGCAGGTAAAGATTTCTGGTATGAGGTAATTAAAGTAGATGGTAAAAAGGACAGCATTTATTCTACATATGATAATGAAGTTGTTGAACAACTAAAAGTCAATGGTCATGAAGCGGTTTATTTTAAAACTAATGAAATTATTGGTACAGAGTATGGTGATAAATATGATACATGTTATGGGCAGCACCTACTTGTTTTTTATGATGAATATGGATATATTATTCAATTTAACAGTATGAATAAACTAGAAAAGGACAAACTTATCAAGTTGGCTGGAAGTGTATCTGTAGAAGAAACGACAGAGAATAAGGCGACAAGCTATACGCTTTTAAGTAAATATCTTGAAAACCCAATAAGCGCAAATATTAAACAGACTGTTGTAGAAGATAAAAAAATAGATACTCCTGTATATAAAACTGGGGAAAAGTTAGAACATGACGAATTTTCTATACAAGTGGAAAATGTAAAACTTTTGGATTCAGTTAAAGACCTTGATATATCTTCTTTTAGAATTGATAACAGCGATGGACTGTGGGATGCTTCTGGAAATTTAAAACCTTATAAACGTGAAAATATTAAAATTGGTGATGGTGTAAATGAGCCGGAAAGGAAAGTCGAAAGTCAAGAAGTTATTAATCCGAAACTTGTATATGTAACAATGAACATTAAAAATAGTGGTAAAGAGAAAGAAACTTTTTGTCTGCCTGATATCATATTTACTAACACAAAGGATGGAGAATATTACCTGACACATATTTATAATAATGCAAACAGACCACAAGTAATTGAAGATGCTTTTATTGACTATATGCCATGTTACTTTAAAGAGACAGACGGTGGCAAGTCTTTCTGGATTCAGGAATTTGAAGCAGGAGAGGAGAAAACTTTTAACTTTGCATATCTTATAGATGAAGATATGACAGACAAGATGCTTTTAAGAATAGATAATGGGTCAGATTCAGATGAAAATATAAAATATATTGATATTTCACGTTAATTAACTATATCAATTAAAAAAATTTAATGCAATGATGGCAATAGAGTATATAGAACTGAAAAAATCTATATGCTCTATTTCTTTGTGCCTTATACTACTTGATGCTTATGTTCATTTCCAGTAACAAATTTAATACATATTCATTATCTTGTGTATGCAGCACAGAATAGTTATTGTATAACCACACTATCATATCCAAAGTAAAAAACAGCTTTACGGGAACTTCCTCTCTATAAGAAACATACTGCATAATAAACCCTGCGTAAAACAAAGCTTCTCTACATACTGGGTTATTATAGCAAAACATAGCCAGAACAGGATATTCTTCTTTAAACATTTCATAAAAATATAAAATATCCTGTGATGTTGCCAATGCATTTTTAGTATCATAACAACGTTGTGGTTCTGACAGGACAAATTTATTTATTGTATCTACGGGGTCTACACCGTTATCATAAAAAAGCTCAAAGATATGACCATGGTTTTTACACAATGTTAAATCAAGATAATCCAGCCTATCCATTAAAATAAGTACCTCCCAAAAATTGTTGCTTTAATTTTTTGTATCGGTTGCTGCCTTCTATAGAATCATATTTAAACTGTTCTATATAATCTTGCAGTTCCTTGCCTTTTAACGTCTTTGAATATTGGAATTTTAAATTTTCTAATCCTTTCTGACTTTTAATACATAACTGGTGGTTAAGTTGTGAAGAAGAAACCATCTCTAAAGCCAGTTCTTTAGGAATTGCTCCCTCTAAATATTCAGATAATGCAGTGAACAGTTTGTCATCTGCAGTTGGTCCAAAAAGAACATCAAATTTATTATATATCGTATCAACGTTCAATCCTTTCCTATTTGCAACAACAAAATCAAACCATTCCTCATCAGCATTAAATGTATAAAGTGTCAAACCATAGAGATATAAGATATAGCTATTCACCACTGGAGGATTTTTTACGGTCGCCCATTTATCAGCCATTTTCTTATCTTTAGTTAAATAAAAACCTATCCCAAAATCAGTATTTTTTCTAGAATAATCTAAAACAGGTTTTTGAATTTCTATAAAACTACCATGATAAACAGTTATAGCACTTTCTACATTAAAATTATTACCAGTTTTCATTTAATACACAGCACCCCTTTATTCTCCCTGTTGTTTTATGTACCTATTTTACCATGAAATAAGATTAGCAGCAAGTGCTGGTTGGTACATTTGAATTTACACTTGACGAAAAAAATAGTGTTTTTCAGAAAAGGCGGCTTTACTTTTTACTTTAAAAAGATATAATAATAAATGAAAATAATGATACAATAGATTCCCAAAATAATACAATTTATAAACATGGAGGTATTAAATATGGACAATATTGAAACAAAACTTACTCCAAAGCAGATTAGTTATGAAAACCTTGCCAAAAGCATTATTAATAAATTCAATTTGCGTGGCATTGAGGGATATTACTGTACTAACAGGGAAGAAGCTAATGCAAAGGCAAAGCATTTTCTTACGCCTGACTGCACTGTTTCATGGGGTGGCTCTGCCACACTGTCTGAAATTGGATTGATTGATGATTTAAAAGAGTCAGATGACTATATACTTTATGACAGGTCAGAAGCTGTAACTCCTGAAGAAAAGAGAGCGATGTTTGGAAAGATAGTCACTGCTGATTATTATTTTATGAGTTCAAATGCTATAACAATGGATGGAGAGCTTGTAAATATTGATGGCAATGGAAACAGGGTTGCATGTCTTTGTAATGGCCCTGCCAATGTAATAATTATTGCAGGAATGAACAAAATAGTAGAGACTGTGGAAGATGGTATATCACGTACAAGAAATATTGCTGCACCGCCAAATGCTGTAAGACTTAATCTTAATACACCTTGTGCAGATGCAGGAAGATGTTGTGACTGCTTTTCTAAAGATTGTATATGTGGACAGATTGTTATTACAAGAATGTCTCGTGTAAAGGGACGTATTAAAGTTATTCTTGTAGGAGAGGAGCTAGGCTACTGATTATGTCAGAAAACAGACAGCTTATTGACAAGCTTTATGCTAAAAATATACTTAGCCGCAGTGAATTTAAGTCAATGTTGGACTGTTATACACAAGAAGATGCACAGTATCTTTTTAAACTTGCAAGACAGGTGCGTGAAAGGGTTTATGGAAAAGATGTATATATACGTGGATTAATCGAATTTACAAATTATTGCCGCAATGACTGCTATTACTGTGGTATAAGATGCAGCAATAGCAATGCCAGCAGGTACAGGCTATGTGATAATGATATATTACAATGTTGTGATAAAGGATATAAAGCAGGTTTGCGCACTTTTGTATTACAAGGTGGTGAAGATATATATTTTACTAAAGAAAAACTTTGTGGTATTATAGAAAGGATTAAAGACAGGTACTCAGATTGTGCCATAACTCTTTCTGTAGGCGAAAGGGATTATGAAGATTATCTTGCATGGTATAAAAGTGGTGCTGACAGGTATCTTTTGCGCCATGAAACAGCCTCATCAGACCATTATAAAAGACTTCACCCAGAGCAAATGTCGCTAGAACACAGGAAAAAATGTCTATGGCAGCTTAAGGATATAGGATATCAGACAGGAGCTGGCTTTATGGTGGGTTCACCATTTCAGACTACAGACTGCATTGTACAAGATTTGTATTTTCTGTATGAGTTAAGACCACAGATGGTTGGCATAGGTCCTTTTATTCCACAGAAAGATACACCATTTGCAAAAGAAAGCAGTGGAACGCTTGAAAAGACACTTTTTCTGCTTGGTATAATCAGACTTATGCTTCCATATATACTGCTGCCAGCTACAACAGCACTGGGTACTATAGCGCCTAGAGGGCGTGAACTTGGACTTCTTGCTGGAGCTAATGTTGTTATGCCAAATCTTTCCCCTATGTCTGTAAGGGATAAATATAATCTTTATGACAACAAATTAAACACAGGCAAAGAGTCGGTGCAGTATTTAAATCTTTTAACAAAGAGCATAGAAGATATTGGATATAAGGCGGTATCAGGGCGTGGTGATTGCAAATCAATTATTATTAGAAAGGAAGAAAGAATATTATGAAGAGAGAAACAGATGTATGTGTTGAAGTTAATGTTACAAAAATTGTAAAGTATGTGTGTATCGCTGGTGCACTTATTGTAGCTGCGATTTTTGGTGAACTTGCTTTCAAAGATTATGTGAAATCTAAGAATTGCCAATAATTAAAAAAGATAATAGGATTAGCAATATGGATAAATATTTATTTATAGCAGAAAAACCAAGTGTTGCAAAAGAATTTGCCAAGGCGCTTAAAGTTACAGGCAACCAGAGCAATGGTTATATGGAATCAGAAAAATATGTTGTTACATGGTGTGTTGGTCATCTTGTAACTATGAGTTATCCTGATGCTTATGACCCTGCTTTTAAAAAGTGGTCACTTGATACTATACCATTTCTGCCTAAAAATTTTCTTTATGAACTTATACCAGATGTAGAAAAACAGTTTAGGATAGTTGAAAAACTTTTAAACAGGAAAGATGTTATAAGGATTTATGTGTGTACTGACTCTGGACGAGAGGGTGAGTATATTTACCGTCTTGTAGACCAAATGGCAAAAGTGCCTGAAAGTAAAGATAAACGGCGTGTGTGGATTGATTCTCAGACAGAAGAGGAGATACAGCGTGGAATACGTGAGGCAAAACCTCTGTCTGAATACAATAACCTTTCTTCTTCTGCATATTTAAGGGCTAAAGAAGATTATCTTATGGGAATTAATTTTTCACGGCTGTTGTCTTTAAAATATGGACGTGTAGTTATGAACTATATAAATGATGGCAAGTGGATATCAATATCTGTTGGACGTGTTATGACGTGTGTACTTGGAATGGTGGTTCGCCGTGAGCGTGAAATTAGAAATTTTGTAAAAACTCCTTTTTACAGAATTATTGGGCATTTTAGTTATAATGGTCAGATATTTGACGGAGAGTGGCATGTAACAGAAGAATCAAAATATTTTCAGTCGCCACTTCTCTACAAGGATAATGGCTTTAAAGAAGAAAAAAATGCTAAGGAGTTTTGTTTGAGTTTTGGCACATTTCCGACAACTGCTGTAGTAGAAAAATCCACAAAAAAAACAGAGAAAAAGAATCCACCACTGCTTTTTAACCTTGCAGAATTGCAAAATACGTGTTCTAAACTTTTTAAGTTAAGCCCTGCTGAAACTCTTAAAATAGTCCAAGAACTCTATGAAAAAAAACTTGTGACATATCCAAGGACTGATGCAAGAGTGCTTTCTACAGCAGTAGCAAAAGAAATATATAAAAATATCAAAGGGCTTACTAATTATGCTGTGACAAAAACATATGCACAAGATATTTTGCAAAATGGTACTTATAAAAATATTGCACGTACAAGATATGCCAATGACAGCCAGATTACAGACCACTATGCAATAATTCCTACAGGACAGGGGCTTGGTGCATTAAAAAGCTTAAATCTTGTAGCTGGCAGAATTTATGAGGTTATAGTGCGCCGTTTTTTATGTATTTTTTATCCTCCAGCAGAATATATAAAGACTACAATAGTAGTAAAACGTGACAGAGAATCATTTTTTGCAAATTTTAAAGTGCTTGTAAAACAGGGATATCTTGAACTTGCCACAGCTTCATTTGCCAAAGAGCAAGATGAAAAAGAACAGGAAGTTATAGATATAAATCTTATAAATATAGCAGATAAGCTTAAAAAGGGCATGGAAATTGTATTTGACAGTGTAGAAATTAAGGAAGGTGAGACTTCACCGCCTAAACGCTATAATTCTGGTTCTATGATTCTTGCAATGGAAAATGCAGGTCAACTTATTGAAGATGAAGATTTACGTGCACAGATAAAGGGCAGTGGTATTGGCACAAGTGCAACAAGAGCTGAAATTTTAAGTAAACTTGTAAATATTAGATATCTAAAACTTAACAAGAAAACACAGGTAATAACACCTGAGCTTATCGGAGAAATGGTGTATGATGTTGTCAACACTTCAATGCGTCAGCTTCTAAATCCTGAGCTTACTGCAAGCTGGGAACTTGGTCTTGCATTGGTGACGGAGGGAAAAGTTACAGAAGAAGAGTATATGAAAAAACTTAATGACTTCATTATAAAACGTGTTGAAAGCGTCAAAAATACAAATAATACGTATGCACTTAAACAGTACTTTGATGCGGCAGCAGCATATTATAAATAATATAGAGCAGACAGGAGTGAGAAATATTATGTATGACAAGTTAAAAATAAAAAATTTATTTAATCTGGATGAAACTATAGCAGCAGAAATATTTGAAGATGCAGAATTTCCTTGGGAAGTGCTCCCTAAAATAAAAGAGTTTGCTATAGAGCTTGGCAAGAAATTAAATCCAGATGAATATGAGATGCGTGGTGAAAATATATGGATTGCAAAAAGTGCAACAGTTGCACCTACAGCTTCTATCACAGGACCTTGTATTATCGGCAAAGACACAGAAGTGCGCCATTGTGCATTTATAAGAGGAAGCGCAATTATTGGTGAGAACTGCGTTGTAGGCAATTCCACAGAGCTTAAAAACGTGCTGCTTTTTAATAATGTTCAAGTTCCACACTACAATTATGTTGGTGATTCAATACTAGGCTATAAGTCACATATGGGAGCAGGATCTATTACATCAAATGTTAAATCCGATAAAACAAAGGTTACTCTATGGTATGAGGGAGATAAAATTGGAACAGGACTTAAAAAGATGGGAGCAATACTTGGCAATTATGTTGAAGTTGGCTGTAATAGTGTGCTAAATCCAGGAACTATTATAGGGAGCAATACTAATATATATCCATTGTCAATGGTACGTGGCTTTGTACCAGGTAAAAGCATTTATAAGAATAAAGGGGAAATTGTTGAAAAATATTAATCTACGATTTTTTTCTTGTATTGTGAGCTGTAATTAGTTATAATATTTTTTAATTTATTATATCGGAGTGGAGTTATGAACATAATATCAAAGATTTTAATGCCAGTTAAGAGGGTGGTGCTTAATACTTCAACATGCAGTGAGGGAAGATTTACAAAGGAGGCAAGGAAGTTTCCTTATAAAAAGGAGATGCTTGTCAATTCTTATCATACAAATCTTGAAAATAAGACAGAACCTCCTGCATTTTTGACATATTGCAAAGAAAAAATGATAAGAATGCTTTTGGAAAAAGGCGAATACAGTTTTAAAAATATTCTTGTACTTAACAATCCATATAAAATTTCACCTTTATCGGCAGTAATGGTATTTAACACTGATATAGAATGTAAGGTTGAGTATACTATAAAAGGACACTTAGGTTCAGAGGATTATACAAAATGTGATGAGACGGTTACAAAGTGTCATAGAGTGCCTGTTCTGGGGCTTTATGAAGGTTATTTTAACAAAGTTAGAGTACGTCTGCTTGATAAAAATGGAACACAAATTGATGCAAAAAATATTAAAATTAGAACACCACAGCTTAGTGAACCTGTACATGACTGTGTACAGATTACTAAAAGCAGCCAGCCATTTACAGGCAAATTTATCTTTGTATCTGGAGGGTATAAAGGTGGTGTTTACGCATTTGATGCTAAAGGTAATATAAGATTTGCATTAAATAGAATACCACAGTATTATGGAGTTTATCTTTTTGATGATGGCAAATTTCTATTTCCTGAAAAAAATATGCGTATTCCTGCATATGGCAATGCACATACAGTTATTACACATGAGATGGACATGCTCGGCAGGGTTTACCACACTTATCATCAAAAAAAAGGTATGCACCACTGGGCTATAGAGAAAGAGCCAGGCGGTAATATACTTGGACTGTCAAGCTCTATGAGTGATTCTTATATGGAAAATGCCATTGTAGAAATTGACAGAGAAACAGGTGAGACTATTTATGAACTCAGTATGAATGAATTATTTGATGATACTTATAAGACAAGAAATGATTGGGCGCATATTAATTCAATAGATTATATACCAGAAGAAGATTCAGTAGTTGTCTCAATGAGAAATGTCCATACAATAGCCAAAATTAACCTTAAAAAAAGGGAAATTGTGTGGCTTATTGCAAAACCGAGATTTTATAAAGGAACAAATGTTGAAGACAAGGTGTTAAAGCCTGTTGGTGAACATGACTGGTTCTTTCAGCAACATGGCATACAGTTAGTACACGATGAAACAGAAAGACAGCCTCATAAATTGCGTGTAATGTTATTTGACAACCACACAGCTAACAGAAGACCTGTAAAGTGGTTTGATAATGAAGAAAAATCATATGTAATATTCTATACTATTGATGAAAAAAACAGAACTGTCAAACAAGATGCACGTTTCCAGACGCCACTTAGTGTGACACGCTCAAATAGCGAATATGATTCTGAAAGAAAAATTGTAAAGGCGATGTGTGCACATTTTAAACCGCAGATAGATGGATATGATGCAAAAATATATGAATTTGACTATAATACAAAAGAATGCATTAATGAAATATCATGTGTCACAGACTTTTTTTCTGCGCATACAATTGACTTTAATATACCATCAATGGCAAAGCCAATACCAATAGAAAAAAGTATGATGCTTGGAGAGCTTGCTAAGCCAGTACGCCTTGAAAGTTTTCCAAAAGAATTAGAAACTGCATCTGCTATGCCTATAGATGTGTCAGAGAATTTAAAATTTAGGCGTTATGGTGATTTAATACAGATTTATGCCACAGACCATGACCTTGAAAAAATATATCTTTATGACGACAAAAAAGTTTTTATGCAGGATTTTACTAATACAGTACAGCCACTTAATGTATTTAAGACGCAGAAATATTTTGTAAATATGCCACTGACAGATATTACAGCAGGCTCTTACAAGCTTGCAATACAATATCTTTCAAAAACGTATAAGACAGACTATACAATAGAGTTTGAAAAAAGAGATGTTGTCGAAAGAAATACTGTTGAAGGAGATGCATTATGACACTTGCTGAACTTGAAACTGGTGAAAGTGCGAGAGTTGTAAAAGTACATGGCAAAGGCGCTTTAAGAAACCATCTGCTTGATATGGGTCTTACACCAGAAATAGAAGTAACACTTACTAAGGTTGCACCTATGGGAGACCCTATAGAACTTCGGCTGCGTGGATATGAACTTACAATACGAATTGATGATGCAAAAGAAATAGAGATAGAAAAAATAAAGCCACATGAGCAAAAAAAATATATACAAAAGCGGTATGAACCTATTGAACATCCTGGTGTTGGAGAACTTGGAAAAGCAGGCGACTACCATGCGAATAAAATTGGAGAAGCTATCCCAAAGGGACAACCAGTTACTTTTGCATTGGCAGGAAATCAAAACTGTGGAAAGACAACACTTTTTAACCAGCTTACAGGCTCAAATCAGCATGTGGGTAACTTTCCTGGCGTTACAGTAGATAAAAAAGAGGGTACAGTTCGCAGTCATCCAGAAGCTACAGTTGTTGATTTACCAGGGATATATTCACTATCACCATATTCAAGTGAGGAGATAGTGACAAGAGATTTTCTTATAAAATCTAAGCCAGATGGAATTATTAATATAATCGACACATCAAATATTGAACGAAACCTTTATTTGACTATACAACTTATGGAACTTGGAATACCAATGGTACTTGCACTAAATATGATGGATGAAGTACGTGCCAATGGCGGCTCTGTTCATGTTAATGAACTTGAAAAGATTTTAGGTATTCCAGTTGTGCCTATTTCAGCAGTAAAAAATGAAGGAATAGATGAACTTGTAGACCATGCAATGCATGTTGCAAGGCACAGAGAAGCACCTGGAAGAATTGATTTTTGCCCAGATAGTGAAAGGGCAGGAGATGCAAAAGGTTCAGTACATGGCTGTATACATGCGGTAGTACATCTGCTTGAGCCATATGCCAAAAAAGCAGGCATTCCTGTACGTTTTGCTTCTGTCAGAATGATTGAAAAAGACAAGCTTATTGCAGATGAATTAGAATTGCCTTTAAATGAAAATGAAGTCTTAGAAGGCATTGTAAATATGATGGAGAAAGAATCGGGACTTGACAGAAAAGCAGCACTGGCAGATATGCGTTTCACTTTTATAGAGAAATTATGTGATGAAACAATAGTTAAGCCTGTAGAAAGTCGAGAACACAAAAGAAGTGTTGCAGCTGACCG
>DESG01000066.1:34362-36078 GCA_002361175.1 Lachnoclostridium sp. UBA3320
CGTCTTTTTTGTATCATTTAGCTTTATAGGAGCTGCGCTGTCAGACCTTATGTCTATTGGAGTTGGTGCAGTAACAGATTTAATTAGTAAGGGACTTTCAATATGGCAGGTAAATCCAGTTGTACATTCACTAGTTATTGATGGTATATGTAACGGTGTAGGAAGTGTACTAAGCTTTTTGCCAACAATTGTCACATTGTTCTTTTTCCTTTCTATACTTGAAGACAGTGGGTATATGGCAAGAGTTGCATTTGTAATGGACAAACTGCTTAGGCGCATTGGACTTTCAGGCAAAAGCTTTGTGCCAATGTTAGTTGGATTTGGATGCTCAGTACCTGCTATTATGGCAACAAGGACGCTTTCAAGTGAAAGAGATAGGAAAATGACAATTTTACTGACACCATTTATGAGTTGTAGTGCAAAACTGCCAGTTTATGGACTGTTTACAGCAGCATTTTTCCCAAGGCGATGGCGTGGATTTGTAATGGTATGTCTGTATCTGTTTGGAATAATATGTGCAGTGTTATATGCAATTTTTTTAAAACACAGCAAATACAAAGGAGAACCAGTTCCATTTGTAATGGAACTGCCTAATTATCGCTTGCCTGGTGCAAAAAGCGTCTGTCATCTGATATGGGAAAAGTCAAAAGGTTTTGTACATAAGGCATTTACAATAATATTTGTAGCTACAATAATAATATGGTTCTTGCAGACGTTTGATTTAAGACTGAATGTAGCAGAGTCATCTGATGTAAGCTTGCTTGCACTGCTTGGAAGTTTAGTTGCTCCAATTTTTGCTCCACTAGGCTTTGGGGACTGGCGTGTATCAACTGCATTAATTACTGGATTTGCCGCAAAAGAAAGCATAGTCTCCACTCTTACAGTACTTATGAATGGTGATGTGTCACTACTTTCAACACTATTTACACCACTTACAGCAGTAGTGTTTCTGGTATTTACACTTTTGTATACACCATGCGTTGCTGCAATAGCTACTGTAAGGCAAGAAGTAGGAAGTACAAAATCGACAGTTATGATAGTACTTGCACAGTGTACTATTGCATGGGCAGTAGCATTTTTAGTACATACGGTGGGCGTAGCAGCAGGAATAGGAGCATTGTAAAATAGAAAGGAAGATATAGTTATGAAAATTGCAGTTACTTATAAAGATGGAAATGTATTTCCTCATTTTGGTCATACAGAGCAATTTAAAATTTATGACATTGAAGATGGAAAAATTGTAAAAGAGCAGGTTGTGGACACAAATGGAAATGGACATGGTGCTTTAGCAGGGATTCTGTCTGAATTGAATGTGGATTCACTGATTTGCGGAGGAATTGGTGCAGGTGCAAAGACTGCTTTAGCGGAAGCAGGGATTCGTCTTTATGGCGGAGTAGATGGCAGCGCAGATAAAGCAGTAGATGCGTTTCTTGCAGGAAATCTTGTATTTAATTCGGATATTCATTGCGACCACCATGACCATCATGAAGAAGGACACAGTTGTGGAGAAGATAAACATAGCTGTGGCGGAAATGGTTGTGTTTAACGTTTTTGTCAGTTTTGCACAATAGTAAGCCTTCCTCTCGCTTGCGCAAAAATATATGCTTTAGTTCTAAGATGCCATGAAGTTTTTAGCTTTGTGGCATCTTATTTAATTTAACCTGTTGTGCTAATTTAATTTTTAAATAATAAATGTAAAAAAGCGCACAAATACCC
>DESG01000048.1:0-13317 GCA_002361175.1 Lachnoclostridium sp. UBA3320
TTACCTTGATTGTCTATGTAATCTTTTAATATTTCTTGACTCACATTTCCTATTATAATATTAAACTTTATGGATTGTGAGAACTACTTATGTCAGGTACTTTAAATATTACCGCTCCATCTATTTCATATACATTGGTGTAATTATGTTCATTTAAAAAATTTTCCATAGTTCCTAATTCACTACCTTGTGGAATTATAACCATCTTTGGAACTGTTTCATTAATTTCATTGTAAAAATCTTTTATAATATTTTCATCTATATTGCCAACTGGAAACTGATATGAATATTTAGATGCCGGAAGTCTATCACTTTGTACATAGATTATATTCCAATTACCCCATACAATGATTTTGTCGTTTGCATCTGAATTTTCGTAACAGTTCAGATATCCTCTAGTTTAAGGTATAAATCTAAGATATAGGTTAGTGTTTATGCGTTCAATTATACAATATTGAGTATATTTTCTGAATAATACATATTTTACAATAACTTTTATTTTTCTAATAAAAATTAACTCATTTTAGAGGGGTATCTGAACTGTTACAAATAGTAAACTTTAATGATAAAAAATCTTGACTTATAATTGTTTAATAACTATAATGTAATTGTTATGAAAGATTTTAAGAAAACTTTATTTATGGATGAGGCAGCTAATGGCAAGGGACACAATGCTCTTACAGAGATGCTTATTGCCTTAGTACTATTTTTTATATCCTCAGTTGCCATGGGAATTGTTCAAGTTCCTGTCCTTGTTATTTATCTTGTTAATAATAAGGATTATATGTCTATGCTGATGTCTGGAAATATTGACAGTGAAAAGATGCTTTCTGTATTGTCCAATATGCCTGAATGGGTAATGATTGATATGCTTTTTGCTGAAATACTGCTTACCATTGTAGTGTTATTATACTGTAGATTTATTGAAAAAAGGAGGCTTTCAACTCTTGGTTTTGTAAAAGATGGAATGGCAAAGCAGTATTTTCTTGGACTTATTACTGGTGCAGCAGCATTTTCAGCAGCGTATTTAATATGTGTTGTTACAGGCAGCGTAAGGTTTAAGGGAATTGCCACAGATATTAACCTTTTATATATTATTGGTTTCTTTTTTGGTTATATTTTGCAGGGAATGGCGGAAGAGGTGCTTTGCAGAGGATATCTTATGGTATCACTTTCAAGGCGATATCATGTTACACAGGCGATAATTGTAAGTTCATTATTTTTTGCATTTCTTCACTTTTCTAATAGTGGATTTTCGCTGCTGGCTTTTATCAATCTTTTTCTTTTTGGCGTTTTTGCATCACTTTTATTGCTTGAATTTGGCAATATATGGATAGCAGGAGCTTTTCATAGTGTATGGAATTTTGTACAAGGGAATATATATGGAATCCAAGTAAGTGGAACTAATAAAAGCAGTTCTGTGTTTGTAACTTCTAATGTAGCTGGCAGAGAGATTATAAATGGCGGCAGTTTTGGAATGGAAGGCGGACTTTCAGTTACTTTTATACTTGCTTTAGGAATTGTATTATTGTTTTATCTTCTTTATAAGAGAGGGGATATAATTGACATAAAAGAGCAGCAGGAGCAGGTTGTTGATGCTATGCAAGAGATAAAAGCTGCCTATAATAGTTCTGACAGCACTGACAATTTAAACGCTGATAATTCAAATATAGATAATGTGGACGCTTTTGTTGATAGTCACACTAGTGATAATGATACAAGTACACAAAAAACAGTGTTTGATGAAAATTATTTTAAGGACTAGTATTACCTAGCACAGTGGTCTAATATAGTGTGGATTCTGTGTTTATATGTGTGAAGTTTTTGGAGCTTATCAAAGCCATTGGCTGCGATAAGCTCTCTTTCTTTATCATGTTTAAGATAATACTGTACTTTTGTGGTTAAATCTTCAATGCCATCATAGACAACTAAGTCTTTACCTATATCAAATAAATTTTCAAGTTCTAATCGGTAATCTGTCATAAGGAAGCCGCCAGAGGATAACACGTCAAAAACACGCAGTGGAATGCCATTTTCGATATTTGGAATTGTCATATTTAGGTTTATCTTTGAAAAAGCAAATACTAATGGCATTTCGTCAAGGTATTTTACGGGTGGATGCACAGTTACCTTTTTTAAATTGTCTGTGTTGCTTGTTGTGAAAAGGTGTACATTAAAAATTTCTCCAAGTGAGTTTAAAATATTTGTTCGCATAACTGAAGCTGCTTTATATGAGAGTACACTTGTTGAAAAGTGAAGTTTTAAATCTGCAAAAGAATCACTTTCTGACTGTATATTTATATATTGACTTATACTGTCAACTATGTCATCAGTAAGCATGATATTAAGGATATTGCCTCCTGATACATTTAGTTGTGCTTCGATTGCAGCATCCATATAACCACAGAGATAAGGTGGCAGTGCATTTACCATCTCGTCATAGCGATTTTTATCATATAAATTGCCAACAAAGGATATATCATATAAATACTTTGCATTAGTATTGTATTTTTTGTCTATAAGGTTTCTTATACGCACAGGTGCGCCAGCAAGGGGCAAATATTTTACTGTATCTGCACCAATACTGTGAAAATATTCGTACTCTTTTTTATCAAATACATAAATTGTATTTTCTGAGTTGTATACAGAAGGATTTCGCATACTTAAAAGCGGTGCATCACAAGTCCATGATATATATTGAATCTGGTACTTATGGCATACATTTGAAATGGTTGTAAAGTAATTGACAGAAAAGACTATATCATACTTGCCTGTTTTTATATATTCTGCCAGCTTTTCTTCAAATAGTACATCTTTTATATGACTGGCAACTTCAAAAGCAAGGACATCTATAAGATGCCCCTGCTCTTTTAATTCATTGATTATATCATTATATGGAAAAATATCCCATTTATATATTAAAATGTTCATAGTTAATCCTCATATTAATTTCCCACCAAAACGAGGTCTTTGTGTGGTATAGAAGGTTTTTCTGTAATATCGTCTGGTTTTAAATTTTTAACGGCAGTAGCAAGCATAAGTTTAATGCGATTTAACTGGTTGACTTCGGTTGCTCCTGGGTCATAATCAACCGCTACAATATTTGACTTAGGGAACTGACTGCGCAGCTCTTTTATTACGCCTTTGCCGACAACGTGGTTTGGAAGGCAGCCAAATGGCTGTGCGCATACAATATTTGGAACGCCTGAGTTTATAAGTTCAATCATTTCACCAGTGAGAAACCAGCCTTCGCCTGTTTGGTTGCCGCATGAAACAATAGGGTTGGCATATTCTGCAAGTTTGGCAATAGGGACTGTTGGTTCAAATCGCTTGCTTGCAGATAGTGCATCATTGGCGGTTTTTCTATAGTATTCAATATATTTTATAAGGAGGTTATTAATCATTGCTCCTGATTTCTTTTTGCCAAGATACTCTGCTTTAAAATTAGCATTATACAGGCTGTACATAAAAAAGTCTATAAGGTCAGGGCATACTGCTTCAGCACCCTCGGCTTCTAAAAGTTCTACAAGGTAGTTATTAGCAAGTGGCAAAAATTTTACAAGTATTTCGCCGACAATACCAACACGAGGTTTTCTTATATTGATAAGTTCTAGCTCGTCAAATTCTTTTATAATTTGTCTGATATTGTTTTTAAACTCTTTTTTATTGCCAGTTGTCACTTGTTTTTGCGCAATTTTAAGCCATTTTTCATGAAGAGCATTGGCAGAGCCTTTTACTTTTTCATAAGGGCGTGTCTTGTAGAGTACACGCATAAATACATCACCATAGATAAGTGCTTGAAATGCACGGTGTACCATTGTAAGGTCTATTTTAAGTCCTGGATTCTTTTCAATTCCTGCGCTCATTGAGATTACAGGAATCTGTCCCATACCTGCTTTTTCAAGTGCACGTCTTATAAATCCTATATAGTTTGTAGCACGGCATCCGCCACCTGTCTGTGTAATAATTAAAGCTACTTTATTTAAATCATACTTGCCAGAAAGAAGCGCCTGCATAAACTGTCCTACAACAATAAGCGATGGATAACAAGCGTCATTGTTTACATATTTAAGACCGTAGTCAACACACGAACTGTCAGATGGCAGTATTTCAAGGTTATAACCACATGAGGCAAGTGCAGGACCTAGTATATCAAAATGGATTGGTGACATCTGTGGAACAAGTATTGTATAGTCCTTACGCATCTCTTCTGTAAATATAACTCTGTGATGTGCTGTGTCAGCTTTTATGGGTTCAAGATTTTTGCTTTCTCTGTCATTTATTGCAGCAAGCAGTGAACGTATACGTATACGTGCTGCACCTAAATTATTGACTTCATCTATCTTTAATACTGTATATATTTTATTTTGTTTTGACAAAATATCACTTACTTGGTCTGTTGTAACAGCATCAAGTCCACAGCCAAATGAGTTAAGCTGGATTAAATCAAGGTCTTTTCTTTTGGCAGTGTATGATGCAGCTTTGTACAGACGTGAGTGATACATCCACTGGTCCATTACAATAGTAGGTCTGTCAACAGTGCCAAGTTCTGATATGCTGTCTTCTGTAAGTATTGCTACGCCATATGATGTTATAAGAGATGGTATTCCATGATTAATTTCAGGGTCAATATGATAAGGTCTTCCAGCTAAAACTATTCCATGACAATTATGCTCTTCCATATATTTAAGCGTTTCCATGCCTTTTGCAGTCATATCATTGCGTGCCATCTGCATTTCTTTCCATGCTGCTTCACAGGCACGTCTTGTATCAGCGGCAGGAATCCCATTTTCTTCTGCAAAGTAAGTGCTTAAACGTTTCATTATAATTGCTTTGCTTTCAAATGATACAAATGGATTCTGATAAATAATATTTGAATTTTTAAGTTCATCTATGTTATTTTTAATATTTTCACCATATGATGTTACAATAGGGCAGTTGTAGTGATTGCCAGCATTTTCTTCTTCGCAGCGTTCATAAGGAACACATGGATAAAATATGTACTCTATACCTTGCTTTATAAGCCATGTGACATGTCCATGTGCAAGCTTTGCTGGATAACATTCAGATTCACTAGGGATTGACTCTATACCAAGCTCGTATATCTTTCTGCTTGACTCTGGTGACAGTATAACACGATAGCCAAGCTCTGTAAAAAATGTAAACCAGAATGGATAATTTTCGTACATATTTAAAACTCGTGGTATTCCAACCGTGCCACGCACTGCTTCTTCTTCACTTAAAGGCGTATAGTGGGAAAAGATTCTTTTAAGCTTGTATTCAAAAAGGTTAGGTATATCTGCATTTTTCTTCTCTCTGCCAAGTCCTCTTTCACAACGATTGCCTGATATAAACTGTCTGCCGCCTGTAAATCTGTTGATTGTAAGAAGGCAGTGATTGGTACACCCTTTACAGCGTGACATACTTGTTTCAAATCTTAATTCATTAATCTGGTCGATAGAAAGCATACTGCTTTCTTCTCCTGTGTAGCGGTTACGAGCGATAAGCGCTGCACCAAAAGCACCCATAATTCCTGCGATATCGGGACGTACTGCTTCACACCCTGATATAAGTTCAAAGCTTTTAAGTACAGCGTCATTGTAAAATGTGCCGCCCTGTACAACAACTTTTTTGCCTAAATCTTTAGGGTCTGTAAGCTTTATTACTTTTAAAAGTGCATTTTTAATTACAGAATACGCCAGACCAGCGGATATATCCGCGACGCTTGCACCCTCTTTTTGTGCCTGTTTTACTTTTGAATTCATAAAAACAGTACATCTAGAGCCTAAGTCAACAGGATTTTTAGCGTAAAGTGCAATATCTGCAAACTCAGATACACTATAATTAAGTGATTTAGCAAAGGTTTCTATAAATGAACCACAGCCAGAAGAACACGCTTCATTAAGTTGTACCTTATCTACAGAGTTATTCTTGATTTTGATGCATTTCATATCTTGTCCGCCGATGTCAAGTATACAGTCTACATTAGGCTCAAAAAATGCTGCTGCAGTATAGTGTGCAACAGTTTCAACTTCGCCGTCATCTAAAAGCAGTGCAGATTTAAGGAGTGCTTCGCCGTATCCTGTAGAGCATGAGCGTACAATATGGGCATCTTTTGGCATAAGGGAATAAATCTCTTTAATAGCTTTAAGTGTAGTTTTTAATGGACTTCCATTATTACTGCTGTAAAATGAATAAAGGAGTGAACCATCTTCACCTATTACGGCAGCTTTTGTAGTAGTAGAACCTGCATCTATTCCAAGGAAAAGATTGCCTTTATATGTCTTAAAATCTGCTTTCTTTACGTTTCTTTTAGAGTGTTTATCTATAAATTCATTGTATTCTTTTTCGTTATGGAAAAGAGGCTCAAGCCTTGTAACCTCAAATTCAAGCTCAATCTTTTTTGCAAGGTTCTCACGAAGGCTGCCAAGAGAAGTTTTAACTTCTTTCTTAGCATTCATCGCAGCGCCTGATGCAGCAAAAAGGTGTGAATGCTTAGGTGCAATTATATGTTCTGTATCGAGTTTAAGTGTGCGTATAAATGCTTGTTTAAGTTCTGTAAGAAAGTGCAAAGGGCCACCAAGGAATGCGACATTGCCACGTATAGGTTTACCACATGCAAGACCACTTATTGTCTGGTTGACTACAGCCTGAAAAATTGATGCAGAAAGGTCTTCCTTAGTTGCACCTTCATTGATAAGGGGCTGTATATCAGATTTGGCAAAAACACCACAACGTGCAGCAATAGGATATATAGCCTCATAATTTTTTGCATATTCATTAAGTCCTTTAGCATCAGTCTTTAGAAGTGATGCCATCTGGTCTATAAATGAGCCTGTACCACCTGCGCATACACCGTTCATTCTTTGGTCGATACCACCTGTGAAATATATAATTTTTGCATCTTCACCGCCAAGCTCTATTGCGACATCTGTCTGTGGTGCATAATCTTTTAATGAAGTAGCAACAGCCACAACTTCTTGTACAAAAGGTATGCCAAGATGTTTTGAAAGTGTAAGACCGCCAGAACCAGTAATAACTGGCGAGAGCGGCAAATCACCAAGACTTTCATAGGCTTTTTGTATGATTGATGCTAAAGTTTCTTGTATATTAGCAAAGTGTCTCTGGTAATCAGAGAAAATAATATTGCAGTCTTTGTCTAAGATAGCAATTTTTACAGTAGTAGAACCGATATCTATTCCAAGAGTATTATAATTTGATTTCATAAAATTTACCTCTTTCTATTTACTGTTTATTAGTCAAAAATCACTATATTGCCTTATTATATGACAAAGTTTTACTTATTGCAAGTGGAATAAAAAGGAGCAATAGCAACTTTTATATAACTGCTATTCACCTTATTTATCTAATGTGAATATATTGTAGAGAGGACTTTTGTATAGATATTTTTAAGAAAATTAGTAGTTTATTTATCTGTACATTATATATGAAATGAGGTAAAATTATGAATTATGAGTATTGTGATGGAATAACACATACGATAAAACAAGGTGAGACCTTATATAGTTTAAGCAGGTATTATAAAGTACCGCTTGCTATATTATTACGCGCTAATCCTTATATTGATGTCTATAATCTTCAAGTTGGTGATACAATCTGCGTACCTGTAAAAAATTGCAGGAATAATAGAAGTAATATTAGCACAGGCAACATTAGCACAGGCAATATTAACACAGGCAGTATGAATAATACAATTAACACGAATACAGGCAATATAGGCACAATGCCAGATAGAAATATAAGTGAGGGTGTACAAGAAAGCATAGGTATGGAGATGGATGAAAGTGTGCCAGAAAGTGTTCCTATGGGTATGAGTACAGATACAAATATGGACAGTACAATGAGTAATATGAGTAACATGGCTGATATGGGTAACATGGCTGATATGGGTAATATGGCTGATATGAGCAATATGAATAATATGAATGCCAGCCGCAAAAGTGACCATGATTGCGACCATGATAAAGACGATGATGATAAAGACGATGAAAAGCGCTGGATAAAGTATGTTGCACAGTCAGGGGACACTCTTCAGGACATATTAGACCGTTCAGACGGAGATGAAAAAATGTTCTGGGATAAAAATAACCCTGACAGAATGTATATGCTTCCAGGTGTTGCTTACTTTATTTTAGAAAAGGATTAGAATTAGATTTGACAAAGGTTATTGCTATCACTATAATTATTATGGATTAATATATAGATGGCACAGTATCAGAATCTGATACTGTGCCCTAAGTAATCAAATGTTGCAATTCACAGTTAAACACACTAATTTAAGAATGGAGATTTTTATGGATAATTTTCTGAATAAGCTGGAAAGAAAGTTTGGAAGATATGCTATACCTGACTTAATAAGATATGTAATTATGCTGTATTGTGTAGGTGCACTTATTGGGATGTTAAATCCTAATATTTACTATTCTTATCTTTGCCTTGATATGAAAGCTGTATTTCATGGGCAAATATGGCGGCTTTTTACATTCCTTATTGAGCCTTATGGTTTTTCAAGAGGTCTTGGTATGATTTTAAGTATTTTATTTTTTGTGATACAAGTGCATCTTTTCTTCTTATTTGGAAGGTCGCTTGAACAGGCATGGGGTACTTTTCGTTTTAATATGTATTTTTTTTGTGGATACTTATTAAATATTATAGCCGCTTTGATACTTTATCTATCACCTCTTCATTTAGAAGTATACTATTCTGGTTTCCAATATATATACTGGTCAATGTTTTTTGCGTTTGCAGTAATCAATGGGGACATGCAGTTTTTACTTTATTTTGTTATACCTATAAAAGTAAAGTGGCTTGCTATACTTGATGGAGCTTATCTGTTATATCAAGTTGTAAGCAGCCTATACCATGGGATACAGTATCTTGCATATGGGGAAGCTGGCTATGCTTATGCAGCGGTTTATATAAGCAGCGCAGTTGCAATTATAGTAGCACTTGCCAATTTTATTGTATTTTTCTTAGCAACACGCAATTATAAGAGAATATCACCAAAAGAGATACACAGAAGACAGACATTTAAAAGACAGACAAAACAAAATAGTGGTGCGCCTAGACACCGCTGTGCTGTGTGTGGCAGAACTGAGCTTGACAATGAAAATTTGGAATTTCGCTTTTGTTCAAAGTGCGAAGGAAACTATGAGTATTGCTCAGACCACCTTTTTACGCATCAGCATGTTAAAAAATTTATGTAGGAATTGGAGAAATAAACAATGATTAATGTAAGTATAATTGCAATACTTGGAATTATATGTATGTATGCATGTTATAAACCAATATGCAGTTATTTTAAAAATCTAAATCAGACTAGCAAAAAGGCAGCAGGGCAGGACAAGAATATCGGATTATTTATATTTACTGTAATATTTGCGGCGGCATTGCTTTTTAGACTTATTGCCGCTATTATGTACAGAGGTCATGAAACTGATATGAACTGTTTTGTATCATGGAGTGACATGGTATTTAATGATGGACTTGGTGCTTTTTATAAATCAGAAAGCTTTACTGACTATCCACCAGGATATATGTATATTTTATATGTAATAGGCATGGTACGTTCTTTTTTTAATATACCATGGGATTCTGTTACTACTAATGTACTTGTTAAGATGCCTGCAATAATAGCTGATATGGGTTCAGGATATCTTATCTATCACATTGCTTCAAAACGTATAAAAGAGATGGGAGCAGCAATTTTATCTGCACTGTATCTATTTTGTCCTGCTGTTATACTTGACAGTGCAGTATGGGGTCAAACTGACGCAGTATTTACATTTTTTGTTGCGCTTATGTGTTATTTTATAACAGAAAACAAGCTTATACCATCGTATTTTGTATTTGCAATAGGCATACTTATAAAACCACAGACACTTATATTTACACCCGTGCTTATATGCGGAATAATCGACCAAGTATTTTTAGAAGATTTTAACTGGAATAAATTTATTAAAAACTTAGGGTGTGGAATTGGAGCTATACTGTTAATAGTGCTTTTAATGCTTCCTTATGGTTTTAGTGATGCATTTGGCCAGTACACTGAAACACTTGGCTCATATGAATATGCTTCTGTTAATGCTTATAATATATGGACTATGATGGGGCTTAACTGGATAGAGCAGAGTGGCTATCTGATGGGATTGACATACAAGACATGGGGTACGGTCGCAATCGTACTTACAGTTGTAGCTTCCATAATAATAAGCTTGCGATGCAAAAAGAACCCATCAAAGTATTATTTTATTGGTGCATTTATAGTTACATGTGTATTTATGTTTTCAGTGCGTATGCATGAAAGATATATTTTCCCTGCAATGCTTTTACTTATAATGTGCTACAGCGTAAGACAGCGCAAAGAAATATATATACTGTATGTTATTCTTTCAACAGCTGCATTTTACAATATGGCACATGTACTGTTTTTCTATGATGTAAATAATTTTAACAGAATGGAGCCAGCGGCAATCCTTACTTCTATAGCGATGCTTGTAGTGACTATATATATGTTTTATGTCACCTTTAAACTGTTTGGAAATTATATACCGCAGGAAAATGAACAAAAAGTAATTGCAGCAGAAGTAATTTCATCTAAAAATCAGAAAAAAAGCAAGCAGCAAAGTCAGCCTAAGAATCCAATAAAAGCTTCTTCTCTGCTTGTTAAAATGGACAGAAACGACTATATTATAATGGCTGCAATAATAGCAGTATACACAGTTATAACATTTATGAGACTTGGCAATATGAGTGCGCCAGAAACTGGCTATTCGCTTGTAAAAGAGGGTGGCGAAGCAGTTTTTGATATGGGTGAGCCAGTTTCTATAAAAAGTATGTGGAATTTTACTGGATATAAAGAAAATCCAAAATACTATATACAGTACTCAGGTAATGGCACTGACTGGATAGCTCTTAATGAAGAGGGTACAGAGTGGGATGCTGGTTCTGTCTTTGCATGGAATAATACAGACCTTGGCATAGTGACAAGGTATTTAAAGATATCACCAGCAGCAGATAATTACGAAGACAGCATACACGAGTTTGTATTTCTTGACGATAATGACAATATGCTGCTGCCTATAAATAGTAATGAATATCCACTGTTCTTTGATGAACAAGATATGTTTGACGGCAGAAAAAGCAATATGAACAGCACGTATTTTGATGAGATATACCATGCCAGAACTGCTTATGAGATGATACACCACCTATACTGTTATGAAAATACACATCCACCACTTGGCAAAATATTTATAGCGTGCGGTGTGCTGATGTTTGGCATGAATCCGTTTGGATGGAGATTTATGGGGACATTGTTTGGTGTTCTTATGATTCCTATTATATATAATTTCTCTAAGAAATTTTTTAAAGAAACATGGATATCGGCTGTAACAACGCTTTTATTTACATTTGATTTTATGCATTTTGTACAGACACGTATAGCCACAATAGATGTATTCGTTACGCTGTTTATAATGCTTTCGTATTATTTTATGTACTGTTATACAAAATACAGTTTTTATGATACACCACTTAAAAAGATGTTTATACCGCTGGGGCTTTGTGGCGTAACTATGGGATTTGGCTGGGCAAGCAAATGGACTGGAATTTATTCATCAGCAGGACTTTGTATAATATTTTTTGCACAAATGGTAAAAAGATTTAGAGAGTATTTGTATGCGTGCAATAATTCATCTGGGCAGACTGATGGCATAGAGCATAAATATATTATTGAGAATTTTTATAAAAAGTTTTGGAAAACAATAGGTTTTTGCTGCATATTCTTTATTGTAATACCTGTAGCAATATATACAATGTCATATATCCCATTTAATGATGGAACTGACAGAGGACTTATTGCAAGGATGTTACAGGCACAGAAGACAATGTTTGACTATCATACACATCTTGATGATTCACATTACTATTCATCTAAGTGGTATCAGTGGCCAATAATGTATCGTCCTATATATTATTATGAAGGCATTGTCTCTCCTACTTTAAGAGAAGGAATAAGTGCATTTGGCAATCCTCTTGTGTGGTGGGCAGGAATACCAGCATCTGTTTATATGCTATATCTTTTGTATAAAGAAAGAGATAAAAAAGCAGCTTTTCTTATAGTTGGTTATCTGTCACAGTATTTACCATGGTTCTTTGTAAAAAGAACAGTATTTATATACCACTATTTTCCAAGTGTGCCATTTGTAGCAGTTATACTTGGCTATAGTTTTTACAGGATAGTAAAGAAATATCCAAAATTAAAAAATGCAGTGTATGTGTATACTTTATGTGCAATAGGGTTGTTTATATTGTTTTATCCAGTGTTAGCAGGAAAAGCGATAAGCCCAGAATTTGCAGATAGATGGCTTAAATGGTTTGACAGTTGGGTTCTTTTAAGAACAGAGTAATTACAGAACAGGAGTTAAAATATGGATAAGTTAATAAAAAAATGTGTCAGAGATATTGGCAGAAATAAAGATATAGACGAAAATCTTCTTAAATACACAGATATGGCGATGCATTATAACAGCAGTATGGCACACCTTAAACTTGCCATGGAATATTATATGTTTTATGAAACAGTAGAAGAAGAGATAAATCCATATACTAGTTCTGTAAAAGACACACTAGATGCATTTAATAGTATTATTGAAGAATTTTTTGAGACAAGTCCTGACAAAGATATATGCAAAGAACTTTTAGATAATCTTTTCAATATAAGAAAAGAAATTATTAATAAAATGCAAGTACTTACTGCATATATTGACTGCTTTGTTATATATGAATATATCTTTAACCGCTTGCAGTACCGCTTTGATAAGATGGAGTCTATGCCAGAAGATACTGAATTTATAGAGTCTGTTGCCAATTATCTTTTTGGGACGAAGGATAATGTTATAATTAATGACAATATACGTTTTGTAGTTGGACAACTTCCAATGAGAATGCTTAGAAGTAAGTATTTTGATATTATACGTGAGAGTGTGTCCATTTATAAAGGAAATGATACAGATTCTCTTGAAGGTTTTGAATATATGTTTCGCACTAGTGCTATGCTTTATAAAGACAAAAATATGGACATATATTTCACAGAGTTTAAACAAGTTCTTGACGAACTTGAAAGCCTTGATTATGATAATATAAGTGAAGAATTGTACCACACTTATTCAGAAAAGGCAAAGATAGCTTCTAAAAACATTGCAGATATTTCTGATTTATATATGCAGCTTGGAAAACTTGTCAATTCGGCATATATAATAATTTTGGCACAAATACATGATACGGGGTATAAAA
>DESG01000048.1:13423-35998 GCA_002361175.1 Lachnoclostridium sp. UBA3320
AGCCTTGATTATGATAATATAAGTAAAGAATTGTACTATACTTATTCAGAAAAAGCAAAAATAAACTCTAAAAACATTGCAGACATTTCTGACTTATATATGCAACTTGGAAAACTTGTCAATTCGGCATATATAATAATTTTGGCACAAATACATGATACGGGGTATAAAAGTGCATCTTTAAGCGCACTAGACACCTCTAAGACAATTATAAGAGGAATTAATTCTCTGTTTACAGGAAAAGAAGGAAGCGTCTGGGAAGATAGAGAATTTAATAACAATAAAGATAAATTATTATGGCTTTCTGGACTCTTTAATGAAATAATGGGGCAGCAGGAGGATATAAGAGAAACTATTGATATTGCAGATGCTATTCTTGACGAAACTATAAATGTACAACATGATGCTATCGAAAGGCTATGCCTGACAGAAAAATTTACTGCACTTAGTCAAATGTCACTGCTTGATTCAAGCAGTACATTTGCAGAGTTTGACAAAAAAACAGATAAAGAAACAAAAAATGAGAAAGTTACAGCAAAGCTGGCTGATGAAACGGCTGCAAAACTTATTAGCGAAGTGAAAGAGTTATTTAAAAAGAATAAAAGCAGAATGCTTAGAAGGGCAGTGATGGCAAATACGATTGATAAGATGCCTGTATTTTTCAACAATACACAAGATGTTATTGACTATATCTCATCATCACTTACACAGTGCGATGATGAAGCTGAAAAGTATGCTTCAAAAGAAATTATTACAAATGTCATAAAGTTATGTCTTAGCTAAAAGGATGTGAACTATGTTGGTTTGGAATAAAAGAATGTATATGGATGAAAAAGTAAGTAAACATCCATCTAAATATAAGAAATTAGCAAATAGACGCAGGCTTTTTAGTCGCTGTTACTATATTACATTTCCTGCTAACAGTACAAATATTATGGATATTTATCCTTGTGGAGAGCTGTGGTTTAAATATAATGCAGTGCAAGGGATTGAGGTTATAGGAATCGCATCCTGTGAGGAAAATGCAGCACAGCTTGTTACTAGAATAGCACAGGACATATATAAGAAATATGGGGATATATCCCCTAGGCTTTTAAGGGAGTTTTTTGCAAATAATTAGAACTTTGCAATAGAAAGGGGGCAGGGTATGGCTGTAGCTTTGATGGCAAGTATCTGGTTTATGGTATTAAAAGTGGTGCTTATCCTGTTTCTGGTTATCATTCTGTTTATTTTACTAGTTGTAGGGATTGTACTTTTATCACCAGCAAAATATAAAATACGTGCAGAAAAATACAATGTGATTAAGATAGAAAGCAATATCTCGTGGCTTTTTGGAATTATACGTGTTTTGGTTCTGTATGATGATGGGAAACATAGTTATAATATAAAGATATTTGGGGTAAATTATAATAAATTTAATCACTATGAAAAAGAAAAACATAAAGATAAGAAAAAAGAAAACTTAGATTATAACTTGGAGGGTGAGAAACATGAAGAAAAAGACATTAGCAAAGACACTGGAAAAAAGACTTCTGGCAGGAAAGAAGACAAAACCACTCGGAAAGAAGATAAGAAAAGTAAGGAGAATAGGAAAAACAGTACAGGCAGCCAACAAAATTCTTGGAAAAGGAACAGTAAAGAAACTAATTCCAGTGGTAAAATCCATAAAAAAGAGACAAAGAAAGCAAAACCAAAGAAGAAAGAAAATAATGATGAAAAGAATAATGGCAGGTGGCAAACGATTTCTAAGATAAAGGAATTTGTTTTTGCAGATAATACAAAAGGTGTTGTTGGTACTGCAAAAAACAGTTTAATACACCTGTTATTAAAGATAAAGCCCCGCAAGATAAAAAGTGATATTTTATTTGGCACAGGTGATGCTTGTCTGACAGGACAGGCACTAGGCGCAATAGCTGTATATATGGCTGTGACAAATACAGTTCTTAACATAACACCTGATTTTGAAAATAGGGTTCTTAAAGGCAGACTTGAGGTTTTGGGACGTATACGAGCTGCTTCGTTTTTATTAGCTGTTTTAAAAATAGTTTTAGACAGACATTGGAAGAGTTTTTATAGAGATTTAAAGAAAGTCAAGGAGGAAATAATATAATGTCAGATTTTAGTTCAACAGTTCAGTCACTGTTTAAAGGAATGGATAGTTTTCTTACTACAAAGACAGTAGTAGGCGATGCAGTAAAGTTTGATGATGGTACAATTATACTACCACTTGTAGATGTAAGTTTTGGTGTTGGAGCAGGGGCATTTTCAGAACCTGGCAAAAAGGAAAACGGAGCAGGAGGTATGGGCGGCAAAGTGCAGCCCAGTGCGATACTTGTAATAAAAGATGGGGAAACCAAACTTGTCAATGTGAAAAATCAAGATGGGCTTACTAAGATACTTGATATGGTGCCTGAACTTATTGATAAATTTGGGAAAAAGGGAAAGAATAGTGAAGATGAAGAGCAGGAGTATGATTACGATGAGGATTATGTAGATGAAGATGATGAATATGTAGATGAAGAAGAGGGGGAGGGTGAAGAATTTTGAAATTCGCTGAGAAAGCTGGCTATTTTTTGTAGTGGCAATCATACAAACACCTTCACAACCTTTAGTTATTAAAAAAGGCTCTTGAAAATTGGCTGTAGATGTGCTATATTAGACATAGAAAAGGGAAAACGATAGAAGCGGCTCTACCCCCATTTCGATATGACTTAAACCCTCCGAAGAGGGTCAGCTGTCACTAGTGCGAGTAGTGGCGGCTATTTCTTTCCCTTGAAGATGTTGTAACAAACTCCAACAAGGGCAACAATAAAGATACCTATCTGAATTAAATCTTGATATGTAACATACATTGCTATCGCCCTCCTTACTTTTTGGTCTGGAGGGCACATTTATACGCCCTCCGAAAAATAAGAGGGGTAAAGCCGCCTTAGCTCTATGGTTTTCCCATATCGACAATATAACACATTTTCTAATGTTGGGCAATATCTTTTTTGTTTCTTAATTTTCATCATCTAAACTCAAATACTTACCAGATAAAGAAGAATAATAACACAAAAAAGACAGGAACACACACCTGTCTTTTACTTTTAGTTCTTGCTTCCTGTGACAAATAATGCTTTCCGTCTTTTGTTTGTCCAATAATTAATACACTATGAGCTATATCCCAAATATCTGCTTTGAGTGATAATTTTTCTAAAGGCGAGATTAAGACTAATTGATGATATAGACCATTGACAATATAATACACAAATAGTATATTATATGTACATGATAATATTAAAAAGTAAAAAAATGATTAAAAAAATAATTGCTATATTTATAATTTGTCTGGCAGTAGTATTATTTCTTGCAGTTTCAAAAAAACTTAATATATTTTTTGCAAAGAAATACCCGCTGCGTGGAATTGATGTATCGCATTATCAAAGTGAAATTGATTGGCAGATGTTAAAAAAGCAGGAAATAGAATTTGTGTATATCAAAGCAACAGAGGGCAGCAGTTATGTGGATAAAAAATTTAAGAAAAACTGGAAAGGTGTACAGTCTGCTGGTATAACTGCTGGTGCGTACCACTTTTTTAGCTTTGACAGTTCTGCACTTTCACAGGCCAAAAATTTTATTAAAACTGTCGGTAATCTTTCTGGAAAGCTAGTTCCTATGGTTGACGTTGAATATTATGCAGATAAAGAAAACAACTCACCAGATGAAAAATACGTAGTTGCACAGTTACAGGAGTTTCTTGATATTTTAGGGGCAAAATATGGTAAAAAACCTATTATTTACACAACTTATAAAGTTTATCACAAATATATACAGAAAGAATTTGGACAATATCCACTTTGGATAAGGAATGTGTACTATCCTCCGTCTGATATAGATAGGAAGTGGCAGTTTTGGCAGTATTCTGATATTGGAAATATAAAGGGAATTAAAGGTGATGTTGATTTAAATGTATTTTATGGAACAATGGAAGAATTTGAGCAGTTTATCTATTCTGTTGAATAATAGAGTAAAGAGTGAACTATTTATATGAATATTAAAAATATTTTCAAAAGATTTAAGGTAAAATCTATTAGGACAAAGCTTATATTGATAATGATAGCTTTGCTTAGTATGACTATAATGCTTATATGGTTTATGAATGAAGTTCTTCTGCCAGCGTATTACAGGCATACAAAAATTTCAATGCTTGAAGAATGCTATTTAAAAGCTAACGAAATAGTCAATACAGATACAGACTACAGCTATCTGACTGGTGGACTTTCAGATGACAGCACGCTTAAACTTGAAATTATATCAGCTAATAATGCCACTAATGTATACGTTTTCAGAATGTTTTACAGTCTTCTTGGAGATATAGCTTATACTTATGACTACCCTTCAGCTGATAAGATAACAGACTATCAAAAAAAGCGTGTTAGAGATAAAACTATAGACTATATTCTTGGAACGGATGGCGAGGAACTTTATACAGAATCTAGTGGACGAGAGTTGTTAAAGGACAATGGCAATTACTCTGTGTATAAGGTTTTTGATAAGCGTATAGGTTCTTATTATATTGAAATATTTGGGAAAATGGACTCAGGTTCATTTGTCTATGTAAATACAAATTACCAGAGTATGACAGAAAATATAAATATATTTAACAGTTTTATTTTCTATGTAGGATTAGGGGTTATATTGTTTGGTGCGCTGATTATGGTATTTGTAAGCAATAGCTTTACAAAACCTGTGTTAAAGCTTACAGAGATAGCTAAACGTATGTCGGAGCTTGATTTTGAAGTAAAGTATCCTGTTACGTCACATGATGAAATAGGGGTGCTTGGTGGCAGCATAAATACGCTGTCTGAAAAACTTGAAAAGACAATTTCTGAGCTAAAGTCTGCCAATAATGAATTACAAAAGGACATAGAAGAAAAGACACAGATTGATGAAATGCGCAAGGAGTTTTTATCCAATGTGTCACATGAATTAAAGACTCCTATAGCGCTTATACAGGGATATGCGGAGGGGCTTTATGACAATATTAATGATGATAGTGACAGCAGAGAATTTTATTGTGAAGTAATTATGGATGAAGCTGACAAGATGAATAAAATGGTAAAAAAACTGCTTGCGCTTAATCAGATTGAGTTTGGAAAGAATCAGGTAACGTTTGAACGTTTTGATATAACAGAAGTTGTAAAGCAGGTTATAAATTCTGCAAATCTTTTGGCTGTTCAAAAAGGTGCTGTAATTAATATGACAAACTATGACACTGTGTATGTCTGGGCTGATGAATATATGGTTGAAGAGGTTGTAACTAATTATATAAGCAATGCGATAAACCATGTATCAGGTGAGATGCGAATAGAGGTAAGTATAGAAAAACGTGAAGATGTGGTACGTGTGAGTGTTTTTAATACAGGAAATTGCATACCTGATGAAGAATTAGACAAAATATGGATAAAGTTCTACAAAGTAGATAAAGCACGTACAAGAGAATATGGCGGAAGTGGGATAGGGCTTTCAATAGTTAAAGCGGTAATGAATTCCATGAATAAACAATGTGGCGTAAAGAACCATGAAAATGGTGTTGAATTTTGGTTTGAGCTTGACACTAAAAATGATTAGAAATATGTTTTCATTGACGCAAGTTATGTTTTTGTGGTACTATAATATAGTGTTTTAGAAAAATTTTGGGAGGTATTTTAATTTATTATGAAGAAGATATATGCTGTTATATTGGTTATGTCTATTGCATTAACAGGCTGTGGCTTTCCCGACTTATCTGAAAAAGAAAGTGATATGATAAGCCAGTATCTTGCAGGTGCAGTTCTAAATTATTCTAAAGGATATAAAAATTCATTTGTTTATGACAAAACGATACTTGAGCCTACTTTGCCTCCTGCACCAACACTTGCGCCAACGAAAGCTCCAGATGCAAAAATACCAGATAATTCTAATTCAGGTAATAGCTCTGCGCCTGTGATAGAAAGTGTAAATTTTAATGAAGTTTTTAATATTTCAGGAATTAATATCCAGCCTGTATCAGTGAAAACAAGAAAAGACATTGTAACACAGTTTTCATCGGTTTCGGCTGACTCTGGTAAAAAACTCGTTATTGTGTCATTCAAGATTAAAAATAATTCATCTAATGCTAAGAATGTTAATCTTGTTGATAAAAATATAAGATATTCTTTGACAATGGACGGTAAAAGTTATGGGCAGGCTATGCTTACTATTATAGAAGGGGATATGCTGGGATTTAATGAAAAAATTGCGGCAGGCAGTAATAAGAAAGGAGTGCTGTTATTTCAGGCAGACTCATCTGCCAAAGTGAAAAAAGTAGAAATAGAAGCTGTAAGTGGCAACAAAAGGTCTGTTGTTAATATCAAGTAACTAAATATTGGAGGTACATAGAGTATGGAGACAGGAATTTTATTAGAAAGCGGAACTAACGAACTGGAGATTTTGGAGTTTAATGTAGGAAATAATTACTATGGAATTAACGTAGCAAAGATACGTGAGATTATTTCATACCAGACACCTACACCTATTCCAAATTCTGACCCACGTATTGAAGGCATATTTATGCCAAGGGACGAAATTATCTCTATAATTGATTTGGCAGAAGTTATGCATCTTCAGAAACCTGAAAAAGTAACTAATGATATGTATATAGTTACAAACTTTAACCAGTTAAATACTGCATTTCACGTAAATGGTGTAGTTGGCATACACAGGGTTTCATGGTCTGAAATTGTCAAGCCTGATTCAACTATAAATACTGGTGGAGAGGGTATGGCAACTGGTATTATCCGCATAGATGGCAAGCTTATAATTATTCTGGACTTTGAAAAGATAGTGTCAGAGATTAATCCTGAAACAGGACTTAAAATGTCTGATGTTGAGCAGATGAGAAACAGAACACGTAATGAAAGTCCAATACTTATTGCAGAGGATTCAGCGCTCCTTAGTAAGATGATTGTAAACTGTCTTGAACAGGCAGGATATACAAACCTTACTACAACTGACAATGGAAAAGAGTGTTGGGACAAATTACAGCAGTATCTTGAAAAAGGCAATATTGATGATAAGGTTGCATGTATCATCACTGATATAGAAATGCCGCAGATGGATGGACACAGGCTGACTAAGCTTGTAAAAGAAGACGAAAGACTTAAACATATACCATTAATTATTTTCTCATCACTTGTCAATGATGAAATGAGGCGAAAAGGTGAACAGCTTGGTGCTGATGCACAGCTTTCTAAGCCAGAAATCGGACAGTTGGTAGACGCTATTGATAGGTTGGTAGGCAATACTACAGGTGAGTAAAATATTTTGTAAGGGAGATTGGATGGGAATTGAACGAGGAGAAAGAGTTAAACCAGATAGAAAATGATGAACCGGTAAATGATATCGGGCTTGAAAATTTTGTAGAGCTTGACGACTTGCAGAATCTTGAAGGTCTTGAAGATTTAAGTGGTCTGGGAGATTTGAGTGATTTAGACGCACAAGCACAGTCTTCTGTGGAAGAGATGCCAGAAACAGATAACATATCACTTAACCACTTAGATATGCCTGATTTAGGAGATATAGCTGGCATAGAAATAGAAGAACCAATTACGGCAGAAAGCAGTGTACAAGACACAGGCTCCGCAGAAGATAAGAGTGATGGTGATGAAGAAATTGACTCTATGTTAGAAGGTCTTTTAGACAGCCTTGACACAAATGGCTCTATTGATGTCCCAGAATACGAAGAGAATACATCTGTTAAAGAAAATATAAATGATGAAGCAGAGTTAGATACTTCTGTAGAACCAGAGATTGCTAAACCAGTGGACAATACTGAGACTTCTGATACTATTGATACTATTGATAATTTAGAAATACTTAATGAAAATGTTGCAGATAATCCAGACAGTTCAAACCAAGCATCGGAAGAAAGCATATCTGTGCCTGACAGCATAAAATCAGATATAAAAGATATAGAATTAGAGATAGATGGTGAAAATGATTCAATAGGGCTTGATGGAATGCTTGATGACCTTATGATGTCTCATAATCCAGATTTTATGGATGCTTTAGGACTAGATATAAATGGTGAAGCAAAACCTGCAAAAGATGATAATGAGATTGCAAATGATGCAGATGAAAATAAAAAGAAAAAAGAGAAAAAAAAGAAACGATTAAGAAAAGAAAAAGAAGAGCTTGAAGAGAGAGAAACGCAGGAGAAAGTTAAGAAGATAGGCTTTTTTAAGCGTCTGTTTGGCAATATTGTAACAGATGAGATTGCTCAGGCAGAACAGCAAGCTAAGATAGATGAAGAAGAAAAAGCTAAGACAAAAGCCGAAGAAAAAGCCAAAGCACTTGAAGAGAAAAAAGCTAGAAAAGAACAAAAAGAGGCAAATAAGCAGTTAAAGAAAGAAGAAAAGGAAATTAAAAAGGCTAAAAAAGCCGAAGAAAAAGCTGCTAAAAAAGCGGAAAAGGCTGCCAAAAGAGCCGAGCAAAAAGAACTTGAAGAAAAGGAAGTTGTTGGTAAACTTAACAAAGCAGGTGTTACAGTTGTAATAGTTGGAGCTGCATTACTGTTGGCAAGTGTTGTTTTAGGTACTAATATATTTGGATATAGACTTACAAAATCTGAAACAGAAAAATATTTTAAATTAAAGAAATACAGTGAAGCATATAAAGAAGCTATAGGTTCTAAATTAAAAGACAAAGATTCTGACGAATATGATAAGATTATTACTGTAATGAAAGTGCAGCAGTCTTTAGATTCATACAATAATTACACTGCTATGAAGTATTATCCTGATGCCCTTAACGCTTTGCTTCGCGGTCTTGAAAAATATGATGAAAATATAGAAACAGCAAGAGATTTAGAGGTTGACAGTGATTTAGAAGTGTGCAAAGATAAGATACTTGGCATACTTAAAGATGAATTTGGATTGTCTAAATCACAGGCATATGCTATACTTAAACTTGACAATGAACTTTATACAAATAGAGTAGTGAGTATCGCAAAGAAAAAGATTTAAGGCATTCTAATAATCTATAGCCCGCCAGTTATTATTTGGTGGGCTTTTACCAATTTTTACCAAGCTTGCAGAAATGAGGTTAATTATATATGATAGCAATAGTAGATTATGATGCAGGTAATATAAAGAGTGTGGAAAAAGCACTTGCGCATCTTGGCGAAGAATGTATAACCACAAGAGTTCCAGATGAAATTTATACAGCAGACAAAATTATATTGCCAGGTGTAGGTGCATTTGGTGATGCCATGAAAAAACTTGAGGATTCTGGTCTTGCAGACGTTATTAAGAATGCAGCTTTAAATGGCACACCCCTGCTTGGAATATGCCTTGGATTGCAGCTTATGTTTGAATCAAGCAGTGAAGCAGAAGGTGTAAGCGGACTTGGTATACTTAAAGGAAAAATCCTTGCAATACCACCAAAGGAAGGATATAAAATACCACATATGGGCTGGAATAGCATATCTATAAAATCTGATAGCCGTCTTTTTAAAGATATTCCACAAAATTCCTATGTGTATTTTGTGCATTCATATTATCTTAAAGCGGAATCTGAAGAAGATGTAGCGGCTTCTACAGAATATATAGTGCATATTCATGCTGCTGTAGAACATGACAATATATTTGCATGTCAGTTCCATCCAGAAAAGAGTGGTGATACAGGGCTTAAAATCCTAAAGAATTTCTGTTGTTTATAAAAACTAGGAGGGCTTATGTTTACAAAAAGGATTATACCATGTCTTGATGTTAATAATGGACGTGTAGTTAAAGGTGTAAATTTTGTGGATTTAAAAGATGCAGGAGACCCTGTTACTGTAGGAGAAGCTTATGGAAAGGCAGGAGCAGATGAACTGGTTTTCCTTGATATTACTGCCTCTTCAGATGCAAGAGCGACAAAAATAGACATGGTAAGACGTGTTGCGGAAACTGTATTTATCCCATTTACAGTGGGAGGCGGCATAAGGACTGTGGAGGACTTTAAGCTTATTTTAAGAGAAGGTGCAGATAAAGTTGCAGTTAATTCAGCAGCAATAAAGAATCCACAGCTTATTTCAGAAGCTGCGATGAAGTTTGGCAGCCAGTGTGTTGTAGTTGCTATAGATGCAAAAAGACGTAAAGATGGCAGTGGTTTTACTATTTATAAAAATGGTGGGCGCATAGATATGGGAATTGATGCGATAGAGTGGGCTATAGAGGCAGACAGGCTTGGAGCTGGTGAAATACTGCTTACAAGTATGGACTGTGATGGCACTAAAAATGGCTATGATATAGAGCTTACAAGGACTGTGTCAGATAATGTTTCCATACCTGTAATAGCGTCAGGTGGCGCTGGAAAACTTGAACATTTTAAAGAAGCATTTATAGAGGGCAATGCTGATGCAGTACTTGCTGCATCGCTTTTTCATTATAAAGAACTTGAAATCAGTGAAGTAAAAGATTATCTTGATAAAGAAGGTATAAGTGTAAGAAAATCGTAAATTACGAATGGGGGGAAAGAAAGATTATGTCTATGATACAAAACGATTGGCTTGACGCAGTTAAGCCAGAATTTTCAAAACCATATTATAAAGAACTATTTGAATTTGTAAAAGATGAATACAGTAAAACTGTGATATATCCGCCTGCAGATGATATATTTAATGCATTTCACTTTACTCCGCTTTCTTCTGTGAAAGTGCTTATTTTGGGGCAAGACCCATACCACAATGCAAATCAAGCACATGGGCTTAGTTTCTCAGTATTGCCAGACCAGGATATACCACCATCACTGCAAAATATTTACAAAGAGATACATGATGATATAGGATGTTATATACCTAATAATGGCTATCTAAAAAAATGGGCAGACCAAGGTGTGCTTATGCTTAATACAGTACTTACAGTGAGAGCACATCAGGCTAATTCTCATCAGGGAAAAGGATGGGAGAAGTTTACAGATGCTGTTATTCAGGCTGTCAATGCACAGGACAGACCGATTGTATATCTTTTGTGGGGCAGACCAGCACAGAGTAAGATACCAATGTTAAATAATCCAAAACATCTTATTTTAAAAGCTCCACATCCAAGCCCATTATCTGCTTTTAGGGGATTTTTTGGCTGTAAGCATTTTAGTCAGGCAAATGCCTTTTTAGAGGAAAATGGATTAGAGCCAATAGACTGGCAGATTGAAAATGTGTAATTACTTAGGTAAAATGGAGGTTTCTCATGGCAAGTAGTTCTGTAAAAGTGAATATGGAAGGTGTTCCAGAGCAGTTGGTATTTGGTCTGGATATAGGCACTAGAAGTATAGTTGGTACAGTGGGATATAAAAATAATACAAGTGGATTTGTAGTAGTTGCACAAGTTTCTAAAGAACATAAGACAAGAGCAATGCTTGATGGGCAGATACATGATATAAATAAAGTTTCCACAACTATAAAAGAAGTGCACAAGGAACTTGAAAATATGACTGGCAGAAGATTTAAAGATGTGTGTATAGCTGCTGCTGGGCGTGTGCTTAAAACTGTTGAGGCACAGGCACAGATAGATTTTCAGACAGATACAGTTGTAACAAGTGAGCATATATATACACTGGATATGCTTGGAATCGAAAATGCGTATAATATTTTGCGTGAAGAGAAAAAAAGTGATGATATTAGGTTTTACTGTGTAGGATATTCTGTAAAACGTTATTATCAAAATGACTATATTATCTCAAACCTTGAGGGGCATAAGTCTTTAAGTATCAAATCAGAACTTATTGCAACATTTCTGCCAAATGAAGTTGTAGATGGGCTTTATGCCGCTGTGGAACGTGCAGGACTTTATGTGGCAAACCTTACATTAGAGCCAATCGCCGCTATAAATGTAGCGATACCCGAACGGTTTAGACTTTTAAATATTGCACTTGTTGATGTTGGTGCAGGAACTTCTGATATATCAATAACAAAAGATGGAAGTATAATAGCTTATGGAATGATTCCCTCTGCTGGCGATGAATTTACAGAGTGTATTGCAAAGCACTATCTGACAGATTTTAATGAAGCAGACAGGTTAAAATGTGCAAGTACGGTTAATGATGAAGTTGAATTTTATGATATTATGGGACTTCCACAGAGAGTAACTGCAGATGAGATAGGAGAAGTAGTAGAAGAAACTGTAAAGAATACAACAAAAAACATTGCTGACAAGATTAAAGAACTTAATGGCGGCAAGTCTGTCAGTGCTGTATTTATCGTTGGCGGAGGCGGCAAGATTAAGGGGTTTGTAGAAAACCTTGCGTCATACCTTGGACTGCAAAAAGAAAGAGTTGCGCTTAGAGGCTCTGAAGTGCTTGGCAATGTGCAGTTTTTACAAGAAGACATAAAAGTGGATTCACTGTTAGTAACCCCTGTTGGCATATGCCTTAACTATTATGAACAGCGTAATAACTTTATATTTGTAACAGTTAATGGAGAGAGAATTAAACTTTATGACAACAGCAAACTTACAATTATGGACGCTGCCATACAAATGGGATTTCCAAATGAAGATTTATTCCCTAAGCGTGGCAAAACACTTATATATTATGTAAACGGAGAAAAACGTATGCTGCGCGGCAAAGAGGGGGAAACCGCCATTGTCAGATTAAATGGCAAACAAACTGGCATGAGCAGCCCGCTTGAGCAAAATTCTAAAATTGATATTATACCATCTACACGTGGCAGTGATGCGGTACTTGAGATAAGCAGTTTGCCAGAATACAGTTCCAATATGACTATTATTTTCAACGGCAAAGAAATAACATGTCCACGTTTTGTAACGGTTAATGGCAATCTTGTATCTGGTTTTTATCAGGTAAAAGACCAAGACAGAATAGAAATACTAGGATATTATACACTTGAGCAAGTGCTTGAATTTATGGATATTATATATAGGGGCAAGGTATATGTAAATAATGTCATTGCACCAATGGACGCAAAAGTATATGACAATTTCTCTATTGCATGTGAGATTATGAAAGAAGAGCCTAATTACAATGAACTTATGGCTAAATATGGAGATGGTCAGTTTCCAGTTTTAAATAATCTTAAAGATATAGTATCAGATAATAAAGAAAATATAGAAGAGGAAATTTCTTATTTAGATGAAACAGAGAAAATAGATGAAATTGAAGAAGAGAACGAAGTGGACAATGACAATATAGAAGAAACGCAAAATACAGAAGATATACCTGTTGATGTAAATATAATTGTTAATGGTACAGCAGTAGTTTTAAAAGGAAAGCAAAAATATATATTTGTTGATATCCTTGATTTCTATCCTGTAGATACTTCTATAGCACATGGAGACCATCTTGAAACATCTGTCAATGGTATAATATGTGATTTTACAAAACCCATAAAAGAGGGGGATGTTGTAAGAATTGAATGGGTAATTTAATTATTAAGAAAGGAGTATGCAAGGAAATAAGAGTTGTTACTACATAAGGCAATTTCTTTCACTACCTAAAGATAGTGATTTTCCTTGCTTATTTATTATGAAAAAGACAGTAGTAACAGTAGTGGGAAAGGACAGTGTAGGCATTATTGCAAAAGTATGCACATATCTAGCTAACAACAGCGTAAATATACTTGACATTGCTCAAACAATAGTAGATGGCTTTTTTAACATGATGATGATTGTTGATGTAGCAGGTTCTTCTAAAGACTTTGGGACGTTAAGCCATGAACTTGAGCAAATTGGTGAGGAAATGGGCTGTATTATAAAAGCACAGCGTGAAGATATATTTGATAAAATGCATAGAATATAGCCATTGTAAGTTTGTAAATAGCAAACAGGAGGATTAAATGATTAGTATATATGAAGTCCTTGAGACTAACGACATGATTGAAAAAGAAAATCTTGATGTCCGCACCATAACACTTGGCATAAACCTTTTAGATTGTATAGACAGTAACCTTGACAGCCTTAATGAAAAGATATACAACCGTATTACAACTGTAGCAAAAGACCTTGTTTCTACAGGACGGGCAATAGAAAATGAATTTGGAATACCTGTGGTAAATAAGCGTATCTCTGTTACACCAGCAGCATTAATTGGGGCTGCCGCATGTAAAACTTCAGAGGATTTTGTCACCATAGCACAAACTCTTGACAGGGCGGCAAAAACTACAGGTGTTAATTTTATTGGTGGATATAGTGCGCTTGTATCAAAAGGAATGACAGAAAGTGATGCACTTTTGATACATTCAATTCCAAAGGCACTTGCAACAACAGACTTTGTGTGCAGTTCAGTAAACCTTGGCTCAACAAAGACTGGTATTAATATGGATGCTGTAAAACTTATGGGAAATATTGTTCTGGATACGGCAAAAGAAACTGCAGACAGGGACAGCATAGGCTGTGCAAAACTTGTAGTATTTTGCAATGCACCAGATGACAATCCATTTATGGCAGGTGCTTTTCATGGTGTTACAGAAGCTGACGCAGTTATAAATGTTGGTGTAAGCGGACCTGGCGTAATGCGCAAGGCACTAGAATCAGTACATGGCGCAGACTTTGGAACACTCTGTGAAAAAGTTAAAAAGACCGCATTTAAAATTACAAGAGTCGGACAGCTTGTTGCAAGAGAAGCTTCAAAACGCCTGGGTATACCTTTTGGAATTATAGATTTATCGCTTGCTCCTACCCCAGCAGTTGGCGACAGCATTGCAGATATCTTTGAAGAAATGGGACTTAAACGTGCAGGTGCTCCAGGTACAACAGCTGCCCTTGCACTGTTAAATGACCAAGTTAAAAAAGGCGGTGTAATGGCATCATCATATGTAGGAGGGCTTAGTGGTGCATTTATACCTGTAAGCGAAGATCAAGGAATGATAAACGCCGTAGAAGATGGAGCATTGACCATCGAAAAACTTGAAGCCATGACATGTGTATGTTCAGTAGGGCTTGATATGATAGCAATACCAGGAGATACAAAACCTTCTACAATTTCAGGTATAATAGCAGACGAAATGGCTATTGGAATGATAAATCAGAAGACAACAGCAGTACGCCTTATACCAGTAATTGGAAAAGGAGTAGGAGAAACTGTAGAATTTGGCGGGCTTTTAGGACATGCGCCAGTAATGCCAGTAAACCAATTTGACTGTAGTGATTTTATAAACAGAGGAGGAAGGATTCCAGCACCAATTCATAGTTTTAAGAATTAAAGAATTTTATTTAATAATTATTGTATCATATATATGAGGAGCTTGAAGAATGGCGGATGTAAAAACTCATCTTATAGAACTTAGTGTTGCAAAAATAATTATGTGTGAAAAGAACTCAATGTACTTATAGCACTAAGGTATATGAAATACAGGGTTTATTTTGTTCAATAAAATGATTTTGTTATCCTTGATGAATCATCAATAAAATGAAAGGTGGTATAAAATATGAGTTCGGATTATATAACGGATGAGCAGGTAGTAAAACGTGCGAATGCAGCAGTAGGGCTTGAAATAGAAAAATTGAAAGCAATGGGAGCTCCAGTTATAATTTATGACAGAAAAAAACAGGTTGTGGTAAGACGCAATAATGATGGAACAGAAACAGAGGTAGGGAAACGATTGCGAAAGGGAAGTTATAGTGAACGAATTGAAAAAGAAATCTGAGATTGTTATTTTTGCTGGTCCGAATGGTTCAGGTAAAAGTACATTTACGTCATTATTGAAGCCTTCAATGGATTATATTAATGCAGATGAAATTAAGAAAATACTGAAATGCTCAGATATTGAAGCAGCAAAACTAGCTGAAAAGCAAAGGGAAGAACATTTGAAGAATATGGAAAATTTTTGTTTTGAAACGGTTCTTTCTACAGATAGAAATTTGAATCTGCTAAAAAGGGCAAAGAAAAAAGGTTTTTGAAGATTACACAAAAAAGAAAGGTTATACGAATATCTGCGCTTTGGTGGCATTCTCTGGAAAGGTGACATTAGAGGGGAAAGAATATACAGAAGCAGGAATGAATGGCATATCAGAAAAAAATCTGCCTGACAAGTTTGACAAAGACGAGTATCAGGTACTTTTGGTTGCAGATAAATACCAGACGGGATTTGACCAACCAAAACTGTGTGCTATGTATATTCTGAAAAAGCTGCATGGTGTAACGGCGGTACAGACACTTTCCAGACTGAACCGTATCTGCCCGCCTTATGAGAAAAAAACATTTGTGCTGGATTTTGTCAACAAATATGAGGACATCGTGGCGGCATTTTCAAAATATTACACAAAGACAGTTCTTTCCAATTCGATTACTCCCCATGCAATTTATGACATTGAAGCAAAGATAGACGGATACTTTTTCTTAGACCCTGCCGATGTAGAATCCTTTAATAAAGTATTGTATGAATCGGCACATACAGCAAAAGATAAAAAGCAGATGACCTTTTATTTGCAGAAAGCAAAACGTGTGATTGATGGTTTTGCAGAAGATAAAAGAGGGCAGATTGCATTAGATATCAGGCATTTTATCAGGTTTTATGAATTTCTGTTACAGGCTTCCTGCTTTGAGGATATGGAACTGCACAAGAAATATAATTTCCTGTCCTATTTGATAGCGTATATCAGGATTAATCATGGAGGGAGAGGCTATAATCTTGATGGCATGATTAAAGCATCAGAATTTTTTCAGAAAAAAGGAGAGGAACACAAGAAAAGCAATATAACTGCAAGCCCTGTGATGAAGTTGCCTACGGCGTATGATATTGTATTAACTCCTGCAAAGGAAGAGCGCCTTTCACAGATTATCAGAGAGATAAACAGCAGGATAGGCAGACAATATGACAATGATGTTGCAATCAAGGCAGCATTGCAGATTCAGGATATTATGAAAAAGTCCGAGAAACTAAAAACCAGTGCAAAGAATAATTCGGAACAGGATTTTGAATTTGCATATTTTGACCATGTTGATGATGCGCTGATAGATGGATTGGAGCAAAATCAAGATTTCTTTACCCTGCTTTTGCAGAACGATGAAATTAAACATGAAGTGCTGGGTCTGTTCTTGAGTGATACTTATCATAGTTTGCGGAATGGAGAAGATGCGAGAGATGAGACGGTATATCAATATGAGAATACGGCATCAATGATGGTTGCGGAAAAGCCTGCGTACTATGGAGATGTAGAAGAATAAAGCGATATAATATATATTTGGAACATAAAAAATTTTCGTAGCTTAAAGAATGTACATATTTCATTTGATGATACTACAAGTTTGTGAAATAATCTTTTTTCAGTAAGGAGGAATAATGCGTGAAAAACCAAATTGCAATAGGAATTGAAAATTATAAAACCATGATAGAGAATAATTACTATTATATTGATAAAACATGGCTGATTAAAGAACTGTCCCATCAAAAAGGTGTAGTAAAACTCTTTACTCGTCCAAGACGCTTTGGTAAAACACTTACTTTAAGCGTGATACAAACTTTTTTTGAAGATGAACGCACTGTAACAGGAAAAAAAATAGATAACAGCGGATATTTTAAAGGTAAAAATATTATGAAAGCGGATAACAGTTGTCTTTCACAGATGGGGATGTATCCAGTAATTAATCTGTCTTTAAAATCTGCCAAGCAGCCGAATTTTAATATGGCATATGGCTGTCTCAAAAATGAGATTATTAATGAATTTGAACGGCATAGATATATATTAAAAGGAAACAAATTACCTGATAGCTATAAGAAACGTTATCAGGATATTAGATATGGCAAGGCAGATGCAAGCAGCTACGCAACATCATTAAAATTTTTGTCACGTTGCTTGAAGGAATACCATAATACAAATACTATAATACTAATTGATGAATATGACGTACCACTGGAAAATGCATATTTTAAAGGTTTTTATGGCAAAATGATTGATTTTATACGCTCTCTGTTTGAATCTGCGCTAAAGACAAATGACGCTTTGGAGTTTGGTGTTATTACTGGGTGTCTTAGAATTAGTAGAGAATCCATATTTACTGGATTAAATAATCTGGAAATCAATTCCATACTTAGTAATAATTATGCAGAATACTTTGGATTTACGCATTGTGAAACAGAGCATATGCTTAAAGAATATGGGCTGTTTAAGAATCTTTCTGAAGTCAGACAGTGGTATGATGGATATGTTTTTGGTGAAACAGAAGTATATAATCCATGGAGCATTATTAACTATGTAAAAACTGCTGTTTCAGAAAACAAAGTATTTCCAAAGCCATATTGGGCAAATACATCGTCAAATAGTATTATAAGAAATTTAGTGGAATATGCAGATGGAAAGACAAAGGAAGAAATTGAACAGTTAATTTCTGGAAAGACGATTGAAAAACCAGTATTTGAAGATATTACTTATGAAGATATCCATAAATCACAGGATAATCTTTGGAATTTCCTGTTTTTTACAGGATATCTAAAGATGACAGACCAAAAACTTATAAACGATACAATATATCTTACAATGGCAATTCCAAATAATGAAATAAAATATGTATATAAAAACACTATTAAAGACTGGTTTGATAAACAGATTAATGGGCTTGACTTGTCATCTTTGTATAGTGCAGTAATGTGTGGAAACAGTATATGTATGCAGAAAATTATTAAAAAATATTTGTGGAAAAGCATAAGTTACCATGATAATAAAGAAGCCTTTTATCATGGTATAATGCTTGGGTTGTTAAGTACTATGCCAGATTATAACATAATATCCAACCGAGAATATGGCAATGGCAGACCAGATATTGTGCTTGTGCCATTTGATGAAGACAATCCTGTAATTGTATTAGAACTTAAATATTGTAAAAAACTATCAGAGATGGAAGCAGGATGCAGGGCAGCACTAAAACAAATAGAAAACAGGCAGTACCTTGTGCCATTTATAGAAGAGGGCTATAAGAATGTACTTGCATATGGCATCTGTTTTTGTAAAAAGACGTGTATGGTAAAATCTTAAAAAAGAGAACTACTGCTTTACAGTTTCTCTAACTGCTAAAGCAATAGTTCCCTTTTTTACTTGACCTTGTAATATTATCCTTCAATAGAGATATAATGTGGTTTATTTTCTATTACCTTTTTATCCTCTTTTGGAAGAGTAAAAGTCAAAATACCATTTTCATATTTTGGATGAATATCATTTTCAGTTATACTTTCTCCTACAAAGAAACTGCGGCTCATATTTCCAGCGTAACGTTCACGTCTGATATAATTGCCTTTCTTATCTTTTTCATCCTTGTTAAGTTCTTTTGCTGCGCTTACGGTAAGATAACCATCGCTAAGCTGCATCTTAATTTCATCTTTCTTAAAACCAGGAAGGTCAATGTCTATTTCATAACTACCATCTGTTTCTCTTACATCTGTCTTCATCATATTTTTTGCATGTTTCCCATACAAGGTTTTATCAACGTTTGGAAATGTATGGAAAGACGGAAATGCAAAGTCCTCCATAAAATCATCAAATAAGTTTTCTCCAAAAATACTAGGCACCATCATAAAGCATATCTCCTTTCAAGATAAATTGTTTTTATTTTTTTGTTCTGTATGTAATATAGCACAATTATTAGCACTCGTCAAGAGTGAGTGCTAATAATTTTTGTGAAAATTTTGTGAACATTTTTTTATCCTCTTTATATTATTACCTTAAAATTAAAGTATTATTCTGTTGATAATTTGCCGAATTTGAAATATAATAAAGTAGCGGTTTAGAAAAAGTATTTTATAAGAAAGGTTTTTTTATTATGAAATATGCATTAGTAACAGGTGCTACAAGTGGAATTGGAATTGCGATTTCAAGGGTGTTGGCACGTAAAGGATATGGAATTGTGATGGTATCTTCTTCATTAAAACATCTTGAAGAAGCGAAAAAAAGCATGGATAAAAGATTTCCTAAAGTTAAAGTGTATATTATAGAAGAAGATTTGGGAATAAAAGATTCTGCGCTGCGATTATATAATAAAATAAAGAAATTAGGTATTACAGTAGACATATTGGTCAATAATGCAGGCTTTGGTCTTGCAGGGCCGTCAGAAAAAATTGACGTTAAAAATGATGAAAAGCTTTTATATCTGAATATGACAGCTCCAACTATTCTATGTAAGCTGTTTTTAAGGGATATGTATAAAAGAAGAAAGGGCAGTATTTTAAATGTGGCATCTACGGCAGCATTCCAGCCAGGACCTTATAATGCAACTTATTTTGCAAGTAAGTCTTATATCTACAGTTATAGTAGGGCAATAAGGTATGAGGCAAAGAGATATGGTGTGAGTGTGTGTACATTGTGTCCAGGCACTACAAGGACAAAGTTTTTTGTAAAAGAGGGTATTAAAACACCTATGTGGGCTATGCCTGCTGGAAAAGTTGCAGAGTATGCAATAGATGGGCTTGAAAAGGACAAGGCAGTTATAATTCCTGGAAATATGAACAAGATATTTAAAATAATTCCGTCTGGAGTAAAGCTTGCAGCAGTTGCAGTAATGAAGAATAAAGTTTTAAGATAGTAAAATTTTTATAATATTGCAATTTGACATTAATAAGAGTATACTTTTGACTATATAGGGATAACTGATAGTGGTAGATTTATGAGCAGATTAAGTAAAAAAGAATCGGTACGGGCTGAGCTTGACAGACTGGCGGAGGAAAATGCTCGCTTAAAGCTTATGTTAAGAGAGCAGGATAGTACAAAGAATGGTATAAAAAATAATAGTGTAAAAAAGAATAGGGCAAAGAAGAAACAAAAAAGCTTTAGCTTTAAAATAATAGGTACTATTCTTATTGTTACAGGGCTTGTGCTACTTGTGCTTCTTATGTATGGCACATACAAAAACTATAAAAGGGCAAGGGATATTAAAAAACTTCAGGAAGAGAGAACATCTGCTTTTGGACAGGACGTTCCTGTAGACAGTATACTTCCTGAATACCGCAAGATGTACAAAACTAATTCTGACCTTGTTGGCTGGATTGTTATTGATGGTACTGATATTAATTATCCTGTAGTGCAGAGTAAAACTTATCAAGAGTTTTATCTTGACCACAATTTTGATGGTGAAGAAGACGAGGCTGGCTCTATATTTATAGATGCAAGAAATGATGTATCGCTTCCAGATGACAATATTATTATTTATGGGCACAATATGAAAAATGGGTCGATGTTTGGCACGCTCCAACATTATCTTGACAAAGATTATTATGAAGAACACAGTATAGTTTCTTTTGATACGTTGCATAAACGCCGTATATACAAGATAGCTGCTGTTGGACTGTCTAAAATATCTGACGAAAGTGACGATACATTTAAATATTATGATTTTCTTAATGCAGAAAATAAAAAGTCATTTAATAAATATGTAAAAAATATACAAAGCCTTGAAGCATACGAAACGGGAGTAAGATTAGAGTATGGTGATAAACTTATTACTCTGTCCACATGCAATAGCGTAGAAGAGGATGGAAGATTATTTATTATAGCTAAGGAGGTCGAAGATGACGAAGAAAGTTAAAAAATTGTTTATTATAGGTATATTGTCTGCTATTGTTATGGCAGTTATGCCAATACAAAAAGCTAGTGCAACTGGAGCTAATGTATATTCTGTGACTTATAATTTGACAGGGGCACAGGTTTCACCGCAAGATGGAGAAATCATAGAGGGAAGTGGACTAGATGTTGTATTTACAGCTGATGATGGCTATGAACTTCCAAATGAAATATCTGTACAGATAGCAGGTGAAGATATATCTAATTACATATATGAAAATGGCAACCTTATAATTAATGAAGTAAATGGAGATGTAGTTATAACACTTAACGCCGTTCCTACTTCTGATGAAGAAGAATCTGGCGAATCAGATACTTACAGTATATCTTATGATTTGTACGAAGTTACTGCAAGTAAACAAGATGGGAATGTAAGGGCAGGGACAAGATACTCTGTTAAGCTTAAAGCAAGCAGTGGTTTTAGATTGGACCCTTTAAATGTTGCAGTCAGGGTAAATGGCGATTATGTAACAAGTGGATATTCTTTTAATGAAGGATTGCTTGAGATTGATGCTGTCAATGGAGACGTAGTTATTGAAGCTATTGCAGTACAGAGAGCTTCCTCAAATAATAATAATAGCAAAAAAAATAATAACAATAAAAATAATGACAGCAGTAATAATAATAACAATAATGCTACTACAAATAATTCATCAGACAATAATACAAAGTCTTCATCTAGCAGCAACAGTTCAAAGTCTTCACAGGCTCTTTCGAATAGTGGCAAAAGTGCACAAAATTATAGCACAGGTTCTTATAGAGCACCCAAAACAGGTGACGATAGTATAGATATACGTTACTATGGTGCTTTGGCTCTTATTTTTATAGGCGCAGGATTTGTTGTATTAGGGAAAAAAAGTAAAAAATACTAAACATAAAGCACAAAACAGCAGATAGTGTATGTCATCTGCTGTTTTGTATTTTAAGGGCATTAAAAAAGCCCTTACCCAACGCATTAAACGCCAAACGAGGACTTTAGTGCGCCTCCAGGGGTTCGAACCCTGGACACCCTGATTAAGAGTCAGGTGCTCTGCCA
>DESG01000129.1 GCA_002361175.1 Lachnoclostridium sp. UBA3320
ATAAAAATTTTCCTTTGGAATATAGAGTTTGTAACAATAATCAGAATCAGAACTACTTGTATATAATGATTTATAAGTATTTTCTATTCCATTATCTAAAATCCTGATATAAATATTTGTATCTTCTTTACAAAACTTTGTATCAACTATTCCTGAAATTTCCATATAATCAGCATTGTTTTTACTTTCAGTTACATTAATTAAAGTATCTGAATCCTGTGTTTTTATATCTTTATCAAGTTTTATGGCAATACTTTCTATAACAGGTGGGTCTTGTGCCAACTCTGATATATTGCGTTCTACTTTTTCTAAAATTACCACTTTTGGATTATACATATTCATATATCCTGCAATATTCTGTGGCACGCCTTTTGAAAAATATCCATTTGCAAAAACATTTGCCATAAGAGGTAGCAATGTGTTGCCAAAAGAATCTCGAAACATAAGAAGAGAACCTTTACCTTGACTATTTTCTGTTTCAATCCATGCATCTTCTACACTTTTTGTCTCTGTTTTATAAGAAAAAATATTATTTTTTTGATAAAAATAATTCCACTCAGGTTTCGCTGTCATGGGATATAACATCTTATTTAAGTCACCATATTCTTTCTTTAAATGCAAAACATCTACATTATTATAGCTTTCATGCTCTATATCAAGCTTGTCCAACAGCGCATTATAAACAAGTACTGCCCCTTTCTGATTCCAGTGAGAATCTCTTTTCAAATAAAGTTCTTCATCCTGACTTTTAAATAATGAAAACAAATCCATATAAGAAATATTATATTCTTCTATTTCTTTTTCTAGCACATCAATATTTTTTATATTACCTACTTTTTTCTGCAAATAAAATGGCATATTCTCTCCATATAAGGAATTTTTATTAGGAGGTACTGTAAAAAGAAATTTTGCACCTTTGTTTTGGACATATTCCTGTATTAACGATAAATTATGTGCTATATTGTTTATAAATCTTTTTGTTAAAACATTATTTCCAAGATAATCATCTACAGTTGAAGAATAATATAACCAATCATCACTTCCTACTACCACTGTATCAGCATTTGACACTTTAAACACCTTACTTTGAATCTCTGCATCTACTGATACAAGCTCTTGCCTAAATGCGAAATGGTCATTAAAATAACTGCCAAGCTCTTGCAAAAAATTAATGTTAAACTTACCATCTTTTTTTATGTATGGAAATTTTGCCAATTCTTTATTTTCAGTAGTTGTATTAGTGGGTTTTACAATCATTCCAACAGATGGCAATAAGCACATTGTAAGGCAAATTACAATAAAAATAAAATTTCCTTTTTTCACGACTCCTCCTTGTCTAAAACCTAAAGTAAATAAAAGGGTTATATGTATTACCTGACAAACGAATTATGCACCATGCCAAAAGCATTATAGAAGCCGTGGAGATAAGTGTTTGTATTGCCCTATGCTGTTTACAATTTAAAAATTCTACAACTGGTTTTATAGATGCCATTCCAATAATTCCTGCAAATACCATTGTAATAAAATATGGTGTCAACTGCCTTGTCACAAAGCTTATATTTTGGTTATTAAAAGAAAATCCTAAAAACATCTGACTAATTATATATATCCCCTGTGTAAGTGTATTTGCACGAAAAATAACAAAACCAATACATACTACAAGCATAGTATAAATATATGCAATTTGTTTTGGTATTTTTTTTGTAAAAGGTATGTATTCTTCAAGTATAGAAAAAAATCCATGATATAATCCCCATACTATAAACGTCCAATTTGCTCCATGCCAAAGCCCTGTACAGAAAAAAACTATAACTTTATTTATGCCTGTACGCAGTCTACCCTTTCGGTTGCCTCCAAGTGGTATATACAGATATTCTTTAAACCACGTAGATAACGAAATATGCCATCTACGCCAAAACTCCTTTATACTTAAAGCTCCATATGGATATTTAAAATTTTCCTGAAATTGAAAGCCAAACATTTTGCCTAAACCAATAGCCATATCGCTATATCCACTGAAATCATAGTAAATCTGCAACATATATGATATAGCACCAACCCACGCCACTAGTATATTAACTTCAATTCTATCTGCATTAAAAACTGTATCAGCCGCCTGTCCCATCACATTAGCAATCAACACTTTTTTTCCAAGTCCACATATAAAACGTCTAATTCCATAAAAAATTTGTTCTATATCTATCTTTCTGTATGAAAGAGCATCGCTTATATCCCTATATTTCACGATTGGTCCAGCTATAAGCTGTGGAAAAAATGAAATATATAATAAAACTTTCCAAAAACTTTTCTGAAACTGAACTTTTCCATAATACACATCAATCACATATGATAACGCTTGAAACGTAAAAAAAGATATACCTATTGGCAATTCTACATTTATAACTCCAAGCTTTTGTCCAGATATATAATTTAATGTTTCAATTAAAAAAGTCATATATTTAAAAAAGAACAATACACCAAGATTAACAAAAACATCAAAAAACAGCCATAGTTTTTTATATTTGGAACTAGTAACTATCCTCGCAAGCATATAATTAAAAAATGCACTTGCTATCATAAGCAACACATAAGTTGGTTCACCATATGCATAAAAAAGTAAACTTGCTATAATAAGCAGCACATTTTTTAAATTAATGCTTGGCATTATGCAATGTAAAATAAAAACCACAGGCAGAAAAAAGCATATAAATTCCAAAGAACTAAATACCATTTTGGAAATACCCTGCCTTTCTTAAGTAATAAATAATATTTTATTCAAATACTTTATTATAATCTTTAATTTTCTTAAATGACTTAATTGATTTTGTTCCGTCAACAGTAGAAATTGTCATTTTTATTTTCATATGTTTTACTCCATCTGGCAAATTAAACTCAAAATAACCACGTTCTAAACCATAAGCATAAGCATAATCATCTGTTTCCCAGTCTGTGTATATAAAAGTATTACCTTTTTGGAATTTACTTTTCTTTATGTCTTGAAATAAACTACCTTTTTCAATATTGGCTGCACAATATCCAAAAGCAGGAACTTTACCATTTGGTTCTCCTGAAATATTAAGAATTTTTACGGTCAATCTTATTTTAGTACCTTTTTTTATTTTAAAGGCATAATATTTCTCTTTACCATCAAGTACAGCAACTATTGATTTTTCTTTAGAGGCTGCCTGTGCTTTTGCTACAGGTGCTATTGCAGTTAAAATTAAACAAAATACAACAATTACAATAATACTCTTTAATTTCTTTAACATAAGTTTTCTCCTCTTACTTTCTTAAAACTGTACCCTTTATCAAGTACTTTTTCTTAATTTGTTTTACGTCTTTTTAGTTTAAATCTGTCTTCTTAATTTTTTTCCCCCTCCTCTCTTATTTAAAATGGTCTGATGCTTTTAGCGGTATCTTCATATGTAAAAATAACTGTAAAATAGATGGTATATATTAAACATCTTTACAATAAAGTTAAAATGCAAATTTATGGACTATATGTAGTATCTATTTATATATCTATTACTTTACAGTTAGTATATTGTGTCAAAAAGTG
>DESG01000155.1 GCA_002361175.1 Lachnoclostridium sp. UBA3320
AATAGAGAACTTTTAACTGTCCAGATAATAAGTACATTAATATTAAGAAAAAGGATGTTGATAAATAATGGCAAGACGAGTGACCATACAAGATATAGCAGATGAGCTTGGGATTTCACGAAATACAGTTTCCAAAGCTATTAATAATACAGGCATCCTTGCCGATACCACAAGGGAAAAAGTTTTAAAGAAAGCAATAGAAATGGGATACAAACAGTTTTCTTATGTCAATATCCCTGGTATTGGCAAACCAGATTCAATCCTTGTACCCCCAACACTAAAAGGGGAGATATCTCTTTTCACTTCTCGCTTTATCGGGGATTCACATTTTGCATCCACTATGCTTGATAATTTTCAACGAGAGATTTCAAGTCTTGGATATACTTTTACCATGCATCGTGTACAGAAAGATGAGATAGACAATCTGGTACTGCCAGCTTCTTATGACACAACAAAAAGCACTGGCATAATTTGTGTTGAAATGTTCAATAAAGAATACTGTTCGATGCTCTGTGGTATGGATATTCCCGTCCTCTTTGTCGATACACCAGTGTATGGACTAAATGAACCTCTCAAAGCAGATATACTGCTTATGGATAATCAATCTGGCATCTATAGTTTTGTAAAAGAAATGGTGCGCAGAGGCAAGAAAAAAATTGGATTTATCGGTGAGCATTCTCACTGCCAGTCTTTCTTTGAGCGTTTCCTAGGATATCGCAACGCCATGTATCTGTCAGGGCTGCCATGCCCAGAAGAATACTGTATTATAGGAAATATAAACAATCCTCAAAAAATGGGCTGTGAAAATTATTTGTCATATTTAAAAAAACAGATTAAGGATTTAAACCCTCTTCCTGATGTCTTTATTTGTGCCAACGACTTTGTGGCAATAGATGTGATACATGTGTTTAGAGAACTTGGAATTACTGTTCCAAAGGATGTCTATCTCTGTGGTTTTGATGACTCTCCAGAGTCCAGAGTTATAACACCTTCACTTACTACAATACATATACATAGCCAGATAATGGGCTTTTCAGCAGTAAATCTGCTGCTTTCAAGAATTAAAGAGCCTTCACTAAACTTTAGGACAATTCACACAGAGACAGAATTAATTTACAGGGAATCAACAGAAGATTAACACTTACATATTACTTCAAGATGGAATAAACCATAACTATTTGTATCAGCGAAAGAGGTAACAGGATGATAGGAAGAGAAGACAAAAAAGCTGGGATAAAAGAAGGAACTTTTGATAATATTTCAATAGCTCGGTATTCTGTTCCAAGCCACTGGGATATAGGTAAGATTTACAAAAGGCTTATGAATCCCCTCAAAATATACTGAATGCTTTTCTTTATGAGGAAATTGAGTAAAAACTGCAGAAACGGAGAAACAAAAACCATATGATTTTACAATGCAGCCATATTAGTAAGACTTTTTTAACAGACACTATTTTAGATGATGTTTCTTTCCATATAAATGACAATGAAAAAGCCGCCGTTGTTGGTATCAATGGCTCTGGTAAGTCAACTCTTATTAAAATTATTGTAAATGAGCTTGAAGCAGATAGTGGAGAAGTTGTTATTGGCAAAGATATTTCTGTGGGATATCTTGCGCAGAACCAAGAATATGACTCTGACAAAACCATTCTTGAAGAAATGCAGAATGCAAAGCCTGAAATTATAGAGCTTGAAAAGCGACTTGACGTTTTGTCAGCACAAATGGAAAATAAAAGTGGTAGTGAACTTGAATCAATTATTAAACAGTATGACCAAACACGACATCGCTTTGAACAACTTGGCGGATATTCATATAAAAGTGAGATTACTGGTGTATTAAAAGGGCTTGGATTTACTGAAGATGAATTTAATCAGCAAGTTAAGTCGCTATCTGGAGGTGAGAAAACAAGAGCAGCTCTTGCCAAAATGCTTTTAAAAAATCCTAAGTTTATAATTCTTGACGAGCCAGCTAACCACCTTGACCTAAGTGCAATACGCTGGCTTGAAGGATACCTTGCCAATTATAAAGGTGCAGTTCTTTTAGTTGCACATGACAGGTATTTCCTTGATAAAATTGTCACCAAGGTTATTGAACTAAGACAGACGCACTGTACTGTATTTTTAGGAAATTATACAGAATATTCCAAAAAGAAAAAGGCACTGATGGAAACACTTATGAAGCAATACCTTAATCAACAAGCAGATATAAAGCATCAAGAAGAAGTTATTGCAAAGCTAAAATCTTTTAACAGGGAAAAATCTATTAAGAGAGCAGAAAGCCGTGAAAAAATGCTTGATAAGATAGAAAGGATAGACAAACCATTAGAGGAAAAATCCAAAATGCACCTTTTATTTAAGCCACGCATACAGAGTGGTAATGATGTACTTTCAGTAAAGGAATTGTCTAAAAGCTATGGCAACCATCTGCTGTTTTCTGACATTAATCTTGATATAAAGAGGGGCGAACATGTTGCAATTATAGGTGATAACGGAACAGGCAAGACTACTATGCTTAAAATACTTATGGGCATGGAGCAGCCTGATTCATGCGGCAGTATAAAATTTGGCACTAATGTTTTTGTAGCCTACTATGACCAAGAACACCAAGTACTTCACCCTGAAAAAACACTTTTTGAAGAAATACAGGACACATACCCTGATATGAATAATACACAAGTTCGCAATGTACTGGCAGCTTTTCTTTTTACAGATGATGATGTATTTAAGCAGATAAAGAATTTAAGTGGTGGTGAAAGAGGGCGTGTATCACTTGCAAGGCTTATGCTTTCAGATGCCAATTTTTTGCTGCTTGACGAGCCAACCAACCACCTTGATATTGACTCTAAAGAAATACTTGAAAATGCCATTAATAACTTTGAAGGGACGATACTCTATGTATCGCATGACAGATATTTTATAAATACTACAGCGACAAGAATCCTTAATTTAACACAACAGCGGATAGTCAGCTATACAGGCAATTATGACTACTATCTTGAGAAAAAAGAAGATGCCGAGCGTGCACAATTAAATTCCATACCAGATACCACATCTACTCAAACAACAAATACAGACAGCAACAAGTTAAGCTGGCAGCAGCAAAAAGAAGAACAGTCAAGGCTGCGCAAAAAAGAAAATGAACTAAAAAAGACAGAAACTGAAATTGAAAAACTCGAAACACGCAATGCTGAAATAGACTTACAGCTTTTAGACCCTGCCAACGGAACTAATATAGCATTATTACAGGAATTGACTAAAGAACGTGAAGATAATGACTTACAGCTTGAAAAACTTATGGAACAGTGGGAAACTCTTTCGGAATAGAAATATCATAAAAAGCCTATTAATCCTCTTTTAAAAGAAGTAACAGGCTTTTTTTCTTATATTTCTTTTGCTAATGTATCAAGAAACATTATATGATACTCTTCATCTAGTATAATTCTTGACAGTACAGCATTGATATACTTATCATTTATCATATTAATATGTGCCTTATACTGATTTATTGCTGCTTTTTCAGCCTCTATATCAGCTAAAATCATTTTATGAATGTCTTGTGGAATTGAAATATACTTTGGTGTCCACATCGCCTGTCTACCATTATTTAACTTCACTGTATAATCAAGATTTCCATCAAGCAAAAAAATTATTTCTCCAAGTTTTTGCAAATGCATCATTTCTGCCATTGCAATTCCAAGAATTGTTCTTGCAGCGGGACATCTTTCGCATGACAAGCGGTTCTCATTATTGATATACTGTGTAATTGCTGACAGTTCTGAGACTGAACCACAGTAATCAATACTTAAAATATTGGCATAAATTAAATTTTTACTTTCTACCTTTATTGAAGGATATGGCATATCCACCATAATAGGTTTTACATTCATAAAACTGCAGTTGTTAGATAACTGATTTGATTTTTCTTCCATCACTATTTTCCAATGACATTTTATAATATCTATATATAATATGACACTATAATAATGATAGTACCAATATTTTATAATATTGGTACTATTTTTTTGCGTTTAACTATTAAACAGAAAGATTATAACAGATTACAGGTGTTCCTGTCTGCACTACATCATATATTCTTCTAGCATAATCTGGTGGAAGATTTACACAACCATGTGAACCGTTTGTCCTATATATTTGCCCACCAAATGAAGTTCTCCAGTCAGCATCATGTAGTCCGATATTTCCATTAAATGGCATCCAGTATGATACAGGTGTAGAATAATTTTCACCATTTAATGTAGCATTTCTTTGTTTATATGTAATACCATATACACCTGCTGGAGTGTCAAAACCACGTGAACTGTTGCCTGATACGCAGTCTGTTTCTAATATAAGTTCACCATCTTTGTATAAAAATACATGTTGTTCGGTAAGATTTACCTCAACATATGTGTCACCGTAGTCAGGTGTGCCATAACGGTCAGCAGTCTGATAATAACAAGGTGTTCTGTCTCCTTGATATCCCTCTTTAATAAGACCTAACAGCTCTTTTGACTCTTGAGCCGTATTCATCCACCAACCGTAGTCCCCTCCTGTTATTGTAATCTTTTTCCCATAACTTGTCTTAAATTCTCTTGAACGGAATATAGTGTCATATTTTTTTCTAAGGGAAGCAACAAAATCAGTTACTTTAGTTTCATCAATGCTTATATTATCTTTTTTAATAGAAAGCCAATTATTAACAATATCACCATTCAGCACTTCTGTATTGTCACCAAAAGTATAAGTAATATTTGTACGTGTGTATTTATTAAGCTTATCAAGTCGTTTGTTAAGTCTTTTATTGTCAGAAAGCACTTTAGGTTTTTTATACAGTCCTGCTTCGTCACAATCTATACTTGAACCAAGACTTTTAACCATATCTTCAACAGCCTCTATAAGTTCAGCTTTTTTAAGTTTATTGCCATCTACTTCACTTATTATACTATAGCCCTCGCCTTTTTTATAATCTGAAATATATGCATTTTTTGGTTTTACAAACTCACCTTTTTGCATATTTCTAAGACCGTTTACAGCCTCTTCTACTTTGGCAGAATCACAAGTTATAAATGTAGGTCTTCCTGAATAAACGGCACTGTGTTTTAAAAACCATGTCCATGCATTTTGCTCTTTCATAATTTTTGTAAGTTCATCTGTAGAAGCCACCGCTATACCAAGGTCGGAACTAGAAAGCGTTTCTTCAAATTTTTCACCATTGACATCTTTCTGTACTATTGTAAGTGAATAATTCGATAATCCTTTTTCAAAATCTTCCACTTTCATTTTAGAAACATCTGTACCATATACATTTGTTCCTTCAAAAAAATGCGACTGGTAATATACAACGCCTGCAAGATATGCAATTAAACAGGCAAGGCATAAAAAAGCAGGAATTAACAGCAACCTTTTTAAAATTTTTCCATTGCCCCTGCTCGTTGGCATATCTATAGATATATCTGGTATCATACCTGCATGTTCAATAGTTGCTGCCTCATTATTAAGTTCATCTCTTTTTTTCTTTCCCATATCATCACAGCCCTTTTATTAAATTTCAGCAATAAAAATAAAAGGTCTTATTGCTGATTTAGTTGTAATCTCATAATAGTATATTACTTTAATATCAAAATATCAACTCACTTTTATTACCATATTTACAGTCCCTGTACTACACCTAAAAATGCAGGGAGCCATGAATCACAGTCCACAATCATATATACGAAAGGTCTGTCAAGGTATACAGTTTTTATTTCCTCATTCATGACAGCACCACATTCTTTCATAATAACAGCCGTTGCAGCACCTGCTTTAGTTCCTCTTTCATCTACTTCAATAAATGTTTTATGCAATACATCATCTATATATAAACCTAAGTTATTTTCAGATAGACCCATGCCTGTAAAATCTGCTATATTCTCATCAAATGCATCTGTAAGCCCCATCATCTGAAGCATTTGTTTAAGTGATGCAAAGTACTCAGATTTAAACTTTGGAATGGAAGCTTTTACTACTGTATCTTTTTTGTTATCAATAAGTTTTTTTAATTTTTTGCCATCAAGTGTTTTAATATAATCTTCCATATTTATACTTTCTTTTGGCAAAAGAGCTACAAATGCATATTTATTATCTTTATAGTATTTTACAAACCCTGTTGTATTCTTGTCCTCAATATATGTATTTTCTTCCGAATACATATATTGAACATTACTAGTTTCTCCATTTTCTTTTGTAAAAATGTCTTCTTTTACTTCATCTTCACTATAAACTTTTTTCCATTCAGCATCAAAAGCAAGTGCATTAATAAGACACATCTGCATTTCGTTATCAACTTTGTCAATAATTTCTGGAATCATACCATCTGTTTTTTGCTTAACCCAGCCATTTATCTTTTCTAATGCGTTATTGTCAAATTCTGTCTGATATACTTCTGCCCTAAATATTTCCTTATTTTTTTGCAAAAAGTCCTCTTTTATATTAAAACTGTTCTTAACCCATATAGAATTGGCAACATTTAATTTATATTTGTCGCCAGAAGGCAGCGACTCATTATAGGATTTCATATAGCTGTTACACTTTTCTAATGGAATACCAAATACCTTTTCAAACTGTGATAAAGTCTCGCCATTTGCGCCATTTGCAGTCATAGCAAGCGCATTAAATACAGATACAGGAGAGACCATTATATTTTTATCTTTTTCCCATGTATTCTGAAAAAGCTTAGAGCCAAAATCTGCAACTGCTTCCCACTCATCGTCAGGATTATTTACTTCAGTATTAGTATTAGAAGAAGCTTTTACTACACTTACATTGCATATATAAGTTTTACCTTTAAACTTTGCCTGCACTTTTGCCTTTCCTGCTTTCTTTCCATAAATTGTAACACTATTATTATTTTCATTTACCTTTTCAAGTGATATTTTATCTTGTCCTTTTTTAATACTCCATTCTGTCTTTTTATCTGCGCCAGACAATTTAATTACTTGACTTGTGCCTTCTTCAATTTCAATATTTTTACTACTTAGTACAACTTTTTTACCAGCAATGGCAACATTTACAGAACAAAATATAAAGATAAATGCTAACAGTGCTATAAAGATAAACATATTACCTTGTTTTGCTTTACTTTTAATAATATTAGTTTCCTTTTGCCTCATAAAATTCTACCTCCTGTCTTATTATACTGTCTTACTATAATATAGAATTGTAACATTTATGTTTCAAATTACTCCGAAAAGTCCATCTATTTCATTTTTATCCATTATGCGCTGACTCTTTGCATCTGCATTGGCAAGCATCGTCTCAACACGATTCATAAGCGCTGCGTCCACAAATTCTGATATATTAATCCTGCGTAGTGTAAAGAAAAGAACTGGGTCTGTATCAAGCCTTGCTCCTACACCATAAAGTACTGCTGCCACATGTTTACACATATATGCCCAGTCAGGACAGCTACAGCTAAATTTAATTTCTTGAGGGGTAGGAAATAACATTCCTTTTTCCAAAAAAAGCTCTTTTAATTCATCAGGGAATTTTCCAGAGATTAAGGCTTCTGCATTAGCAAGCCTTCCACTGCACTCACTTACGATATGATTAACTTTTTCTTCTGAAAGCGGACTAATATCAACATTTATATCATATGGTTCACTTCCACTTCCCATAACTTTTGCTGTTACTTTTCCTTCTGTAATATCAAGGTCAACTACTGCTCCATGTCTTACATAACGTCTTCCTCTTTCCAGACGGTTATCATAGTCCGCATAGCGTTCAAGATTATCACACCACGCTTTGCCCCACCAGCTTTTTGCAATCTTTCTTCCATCTATCACTGGTACTGGATTCCAGTTTTCTCCTTTTTTGTTTGCCTTTTTTATCATTTTTTCTGCTTTGGCACGCAGCTCTCCTACAGTTGGCTGCTTAAAGTAATAATCGTCATAATATCCCATAACCCATCTCCATTTATTAGCTTAACTTAAGCATATCCATAAGGGCATCATTGTCAAGCTCTGTAATCCATTTTTCACCTGTACCTATAACATTTTCCGCAAGCTCTTTTTTAGACTCTATCATTTCATTTATTCTCTCTTCTACAGTATCTTTACATACAAGCTTATGTACCATTACATTTTTAGTCTGACCAATTCTAAATGCCCTGTCTGTTGCCTGATTTTCCACAGCAGGATTCCACCATCTGTCAAAATGTATTACATGGTTTGCTTTAGTAAGGTTTAAACCAGTACCTCCTGCTCTGACTGAAAGTACAAGAAATGGTATATACTCCTCTGACTGAAATTCTTCTACAATTTTTCCTCTTTTTGCAGAAGGGACACCACCATGTATTACACGACCTTTTCTATGGAATACCTTTTCCAAAAAATCTGCCAACACACCAGTAATTTCTCTATACTGTGTAAATATTAACACACGTTCACGCTTTTCATAAATTGTTTCACACAGTTCTTTAAGCAGTGCAAATTTGCCACTTTCTGTTAATGAATACCCAGACTGTCCAAGATACTGGTCGGGATGGTTGCATACCTGTTTTAATTTTGTTATTGTGGCAAGTACAAGTCCTTGCCTTTCAATTCCCTCAGTAGACCTAATTTTGTGTTCCATGTCTTGTACAATTCTGTGGTAAAGCACAACCTGTTTTTTACTAAGTTCAGCATAGTCAACAATTTCCATCTTTTCAGGCAAGTCTGCAATAATTTTTTTATCAGTTTTAAGTCTTCTAAGCATAAATGGACTTACCATAGCTTTAAGTTTGCCATATTTTTCTTGGTGTTTCTCAAGTTCTTTGCAAAATTCACGAAACTCCTTTGACGTCCCCATAAGACCTTTATTAAGAAAATCGAACAAAGACCATAAGTTTGTCAAATCATTTTCAATAGGTGTACCTGTCATAGCAATTTTCATGCGTCCATGCAGCTTTTTAATCTCTTTTGTCTGTTTTGTCAGCGCATTTTTAACAGCTTGTGCCTCATCTAGTATAATACATTCCCACTTTATATCCTGTAAAGTTTGTATTCTTGATACCATACCATAAGTTGTCACTGTAAGAAATGCCTTGTTATCTAGCAGTTCATCCACAAGCTCTTTTGAAGATTTGCCATGAAGTATAAATAAACTTAATGATGGTGTAAACTTTCTAGCTTCACTGCGCCAGTTTTCCACTAAAGAAGCTGGCACTACAAGCAAGGCTCTTGCATCTTTGTTTTCCTCATGAAGTTTTTCTAGAAATGCAAGTACCTGAACTGTTTTTCCAAGACCCATATCGTCTGCAAGACATGCTCCAAACCCGAGTTTGTACATATAATTTAACCATATATACCCATCTTTTTGGTATGGTCTAAGTGTAGCATGAAGTGCCTTTGGCACAGCAACTCTGCGCATATTTTCTGGTTCACGCAGGCTTTTAAGTATTCCTGCAAGCCACTTGCCATTTGTAACCTTTTCACCAACATCTGCTGCCTTATCACTTGTTCCAAGTTGAAGTTTTAATGCCTCCATAAGCGTAAGGCTATCAGGAATTTTTTTCATATCATCAAGCAGTTTTTGAAGTCTATCATGGTCAGCTTCAACCCATTTGCCTTTAAGAAGTGCCAATCCTTCTGTCTGTGCCATAAGAGTTTCAATATCCTTTTCTGTAAGGGCTACTCCATCAACCATAAATTCTGGTTTTGCACATATAATTGCATCAAATCCAAGTGCTGATGGTTTTTTATCACCAAGCTTTATAGAAAGAGATACTGTAGAAGACCTTCTTTTCCACCAGTTTGGAATCCTGCACAAAATCCCTGCTTTTTCGATTGCCTCCACATCTTTTAAAAATCTATATGCCTCTTTTGTAGTAATGCGCAGCGGATGAAACAGTTCTCCAGTTTTCATAAAACCTGCTATAAGCTTTGAAACATTTGCTGCCTTTTCAAGGCATGATAAAAGCGAAAGAAGTTTTTGCCTGTCGTCCTTATACTCAGAAAGTGCATATTCAAGAGGAACATGTTGTACACTTCCATCACTTTTTTTAGTAGCGTAAGTAGCCATAAATGCAAATGGATAATCATCATCTTTATTTTCCACTAGATGAAAAAATATACGTTCAGGCACACGCAAGTTTTGGTTCTTATCAGTAAGATACATCTCTACTGTGCCATTATATTCAGCAATTTCCTTTGCAAAAATTTCCTGCAGTTTTGACGATACCAGTTCAATCCACTCTTTAGTAATATATTCTGCCCCTATTGCAAATGGTACAGCTTCAAGTAAATCCATATATTCATCATCTGTAAGCAAAACTTTTGCATTTTCCCTTACAATCTCAAGTTCTGGAAGTGCTGTAAGCTTCTTAAAAAATTTATCTGCAACCATATATAAAAAAGTCATAGAAGCACTGCATACTTGCGGTTTTCCTGTAAGTCCTATATTATAAAGTGCGCTATATCTGTCTTTATTAAACATTACAGCCAGCTTGTCTTTTTTATTCTCTTGCGTCATATCTATATCTGGTATAAACCCATCAGGAGTAAATATAAAATCAAGCTTTTTTTCTGATACCTTTTCTGCCATTTTATCCTCATTTCTTATTTATCATCTTCATGATTTGTTCCAAAAAGTTTTACACCGTCTTCTTGTCCATATACAGCAAAGCCATTAAATCCTTGTTTCTCAAGTTTATTAAGAAACTTTCCAAACTTTTTAGGCTTTGCCATTACAGATACTCTATAATCTTTTCTAAGCTCTTCTGCGAACGAAAGCGCACCTGCATAACTTTCACTATCATAGAATACTGCAATTAAATTTTTCTGCCCAGGGATTTCATATTTATTTTCCATAAGTATCTCAAATATTCTTTCAAAACCTATCGAAAATCCTGCTGCTGGGATATCTTCATTTAAAAACTTGCCAATAAGATTATCATAACGTCCGCCACCTGCAACTGAACCACTGTAGCCTTCTGCCGCTACTTCAAATATAGCTCCTGTATAATAACCCTGACCACGTACCAATGAAGGTTCAAATTCTATAATAATACTTCCTTTTGATACTTCTGTAACTGTGTTTATTATATTTTTTATATCCTGCACATATCCCTCTTCGCAAATATCAGAAATATTGTTAAGTAAAAGTTTACCACCTTTAAAAAGTGCTACAAACTTCTCTGTCGCTTCCTTAGAAAAGCCGCCATTGACGAGTTCTTCTTTTATTCCATCAAGTCCTATTTTGTCAAGTTTGTCAAAGATAATTGCAAGCCTTTCAAAATCGCTTTCGTCAAATCCTGAATATACAAAAATGCTTTTTAATATACGCCTGTCATTTATTTTTACTCTGTATTTTTTAATACCCACACGTTCTAATGCTTTTGTTGTAGTTAAAATAAGCTCTACCTCCGCATTATATGATGCATCACCAATAATATCTATATCACACTGCATAAACTCACGCAGCCGCCCTTTTTGAGGACGTTCAGCACGATATACCCTGTCCATCTGTATTACTTTAAATGGTGACATAAGACTGTTTCTGTTATTAGCATAATAACGAGAAAGCGGAAGTGTAAGGTCATAGCGCAAACCCATATCTGAAAGTGCTGTCTCATCTTTATTTCCATCTGAAAGTACAGAGGAGAGCTTTTGTCCCCTCTTTAATATTTTAAATATAAGGTTAAGGTTTTCACCACCATCGCTTTTATCAAGATTAACGGCATCTTCAAGAATAGGGGTGGTAATACGGCAAAAGCCTGCATCACGGTAAGTTTCTAAGATTACGCTTTGCAGGTAGTCTCGTATTTGTACCTCTTCTGGAAGATAATCCCTGGTTCCTTTAACTGGTGTTGTTTTCATAAAAATCCTCCATGTAAAAATTATAAGGATATTATATACCTTATCAGTAATTCTTACAAGAGGCATATATTTTAAGTTTTTTTTAATTTCATGGGTTGGGTTTATGTAAAAATAAAACTTT
>DESG01000026.1 GCA_002361175.1 Lachnoclostridium sp. UBA3320
TGGTATCAATTTCCTTATATGTTTTATTATATAGACGTATATTAAGTCAATATTATATTGTAATTTTTTATAAAATATTGGATATTTTCATTTCTGTCTAAAATAAAAACAGAGTCCTGTTATGTAGATGAGGGACTCTGTCTGGATATAGTTCTTATCTGTATTTTGTTTGTTTCTGGACTTTTTATCAAAGTCGGATATTTTATAATTTTTCCTTTCATTTTTACTTTTTAATGATACATTGCTTTATATTTCCTATTCTTCAATATTTTTCTTCAATAAACCAAGTAAAAATGCAGATACTAATGTACCAATAATCAATGCTACAACATACATAACAGCATTTCCTACAACTGGAAATACGAAAATTCCCCCATGTGGAGCCATCAGTGTACAGTTAAATGCCATAGACAATGCCCCTGCAACTCCAGAACCTACTACGCAGGATGGAAGTACATGAATCGGGTCGGATGCTGCAAATGGAATTGCTCCTTCTGTAATAAAAGCAAGCCCCATAATAAAGTTTGTAGGTTCTGAATCTCTTTGTTCTTTTGTAAACTTTTTCTTGAATAGAAGTGTAGCAAGTGCAATTGCACAAGGAGGTGTCATTCCTCCAATCATAACTGCTGCCATAATATCATAATTGCCAGTTGCCATCGCAGCTGTACCAAAAACATAAGCTGCTTTATTAAATGGACCACCCATATCAATCGCCATCATACCACCAAGGATAATTCCAAGAACAATTTTGCTTGAACCTCCCATGGAATTTAATCCATTATTTAATGCTGTATTAATACCGCCCATGATAAGCTCAACGATAAATGACATGATTATTCCTAAAATCAAAATACTAATCCCTATTAAGTTTTTTCATATTATATAGTCAAAGTCAGTCAGAATCAATCAAACTAATTCACAAAAATTTTAGTTGATTTTTATATATTTTGCACAATATTAAACGAATTTAATCCTCTTAACTGTCTATATTTATAATAGCTTTACTTAATTAAAATCATCATTTTGCCAAAAATATTTGTGGGGGCACAGTGGATACCAGTGTAATAATTACAATGAATGTGCAGAAAGCCCACTTCTTTAAATATGGTATGGATAGCACAATTATAAAATAAATATATACAAAGTTCTTGATAATACACACGTAATACGCTACACTGTGTATAATGGTTTTGAAATGAGACCTTGAGAATAGTTATTGCCTTTGGATTAACAATGAAAATTTAATAAAATTGAAATTTGGAGAACTAAATAATGCTTGTTAGAAAATATCAATCATCTGATTGTAACGAACTTTCAGAACTTTTTTATAATACAGTTCATACAATAAATGCAAAAGATTATTCAAAAGAACAATTAAATGTATGGGCGACAGGACAAATAGATTTGAAAAAATGGAATCAGTCGTTTCAAGAACATTTCACTTTGGTTGCGGTTGATAACGAAATTATCATTGGATTTGGAGACATAGATTATATAGGATATCTTGACCGACTATTTGTTCATAGTGAATATCAGGGAAAAGGAGTTGCTGCTGCTATTTGCAACAAATTAGAACAAGCTGTTGATGTAGATAGAATAACTACGCACGCATCTATTACCGCAAGACCTTTTTTTGAGAAAAGAGGATATAGAGTGATTAGAAAACAACAAGTTATTAGAAATGGGATTTATTTAATAAATTATCTTATGGAGAATAAACGATGATTATTTTGATTACTGGTGCTTCTCATACTGGAAAAACTGTTTTGGCGCAAAGACTGCTTGAAAAATATAAATATCCTTATTTATCAATTGACCATTTGAAGATGGGGCTGATTCGTAGTGGAAATATTAATCTCACTCCCATGAGCGATGACAAAGAACTATCAGAATACTTGTGGCCTATTGTCCGTGAAATAGTCAAAACAGCCATAGAAAACAAACAAAACCTTATTATTGAGGGGTGTTATATTCCATTTGACTGGAAAAAGGATTTTTCAGAAGACTATTTTGATGATATAAGATACTATTGTCTTATTATGAGCGAAAACTATATAAAAAAGCATTTTAATGACATAAAGATATATGCAAGTGTTATTGAAAATCGTTTAGATGATGAGTATTGCACTTTGGAAAATGTGTTAAAAGACAATACACAAATCTTAGAACTTGCTAAAAAGAATGGAGCAAGTTATATTCTTATTGATAATGAGTACAAAATAGACATTGACTTATAAAACAATTACCAAGACAAAATTAGGTAATTCGGATTTGAATGAATGTATCCCGCATTTGTATGGGATTTGGAAATGCGGGGCAGGGACAGTACACATGGAATTTAGATGCGGAACATTCCAGAGAGATTATTAAAAGGGGAAGGGGACTGGAGCTTGGAGTGAATTTTTATGATACGGCGATTGCCTATCAGAGTGGAACAAGTGAACAATATCTCGGAAGGGCGCTGCGTGATTTTGCAAAACGTGATGAAGTGGTAGTTGCAACAAAATTTCATCATATCAAGGCTGCAGTAAAGTCACTTGATCTGGAACTGACAAAAGATGAAGTGATATGGTTAGAAGAACCCTATGTACCACACATACTGACTGGTGTAATGGCACAGAACAGGCAAGACTGTGCAAAAGAAAAGCATGTATGCTCTACAGGAAATCAGAAAATATAAGAAGAAACCTATCAGAGAATGGTGATGTATGTCGGATAACCGAAAGAATATGTGATGTTTTGTCTTTTGAACACTCTCCACAGCTAAAGCAGTGGAGAGTGTTCAAGTATTGTAGCTACTGATAATTAATGCTATTTGGTTTCCAAAACATAGGTTTTGTGAATGACATTAAAAGTTCACTCTTGACATTATATAACTTTAACAATAAAATAATTTTATATTGTATATAAGGAATACAGATAAGAGAAAAGATGTTAGAAAAACTAATTAATTTATGAAAGAAAACAACACTTCAGCTAAGACAGAAGTAGTAGCTGACATTACTTGTCAATGGCAAAGCTAAAGAAGCAAAACCGCTTATGTACTTGCAGTGTTATTTATATTAAAATACGTATTTTTGTGATATTGACAATAATGTTTTTAGGAATTATGATATATTTATACTGTTTTTAAAATAAATGTGATAGGATTAAGGAGGCTTATGTTATGAACTATAAGGGTGTAATTTTTGATTTGGATGGGGTTATTTGCTTTACGGACCAGTACCATTATCTTGCATGGAAAGAGATGGCAGATGAAATAGGTATTTATTTTGATGAAAAAATTAACAATCGTCTGCGTGGAGTAAGCCGTATGGCAAGTCTTGACATTATCCTAGAGAGAAGCGACAAAGAATATAGTACAGATGAAAAAGAAACACTTGCATCTAAAAAGAATGAAATATATAAGAAATTGCTGCTTAAGATGACCCCAGATGATTTATCTGACGAGGTAAAAGAAACACTTGACAGCCTAAGAGCGGATGGATACAAGTTGGCGATAGGCTCTTCTAGTAAAAATACAAAGCTTATTTTGAAACAGATAGGTCTTGAGAAATACTTTGATGCAATCAGTGATGGAACTAATATAACACATTCAAAACCACATCCAGAAGTTTTTCTTAAGGCAGCAGAATATCTTGGGTTAAAGCCAGAGGAATGTCTTGTAGTTGAAGATGCAGTTGCTGGTATTGATGCGGCAGTCGCTGGAGGCTTTGAAAGTGCAGGAATCGGAGAAGCTGGTTCGTATGAAAAAACTACTTATCCATTGCAATCATTTTCAGATTTATTAAAAATATAAAAGTAACATACATAAAAGAAGATAATCTCGTTTATTAGGGGGATAATTATGAAATCAGTTAATATAGTCTTGGATTCGATAGACAAGGTAAAACAGTTTGTCAATGATATGTCTACTATTGAAGGTGAAGTAATTATCTATTGTGACTGGCACTTTTCTGATGCAAAATCAATTTTGGGAGTGCTTTCATTGGATTTGTCAAAGACATTGAGACTACAGATATCAGACTGGAAAGAAGAGTATAGTGTATTGATTGGAAAATATCTTGTAGCATAATGTAAGGTGATAGAACTGACAAATCTAGTCCTGTTGGAGTAAAGTTTATTAATGGAGTAGACAAATCAACATTAATTTATTATAATATAAATAGTTTATGGATTAGAGGCTTATGAAAGAATAGAAAAGCTAAAGAATAGAAAGCTTTTTAAAAGTTTTAAATAATTTAAGTATAGGAGACGAAGATGAAAAACTTAAAAATTAGAACAAAACTATTGATAACATTCTTGCTTATTATTATACTGTTCTGTAGTACAGTAGTAACTTCTATTAGAGGAATGCAGCAAAGTGCAGACGAATATTCTGAATTTTATACAGTTGGTTATCAGATTACCAACAAAGCAATGAATATGCGCCGTGGTCTGCAGATTGTTGTTAAAAACCTTACTTTTATAACAATAGAGGATGAAGCTGAAAATAAAGAAACATATCTGAAAAATATTCAGCAGGAAATGGATTTAATAGAAGAAAATCTGAAGTGGCTGGATGCAAACTTTATAGGAGACAAGGCACTTTTAAATACATTTGCTGATGACCTTACAAAAGCTCTCAGTCTTCAGGATGAAGTTATTAATGCCGCCAATACAAATAAGGTGAGTGCACAAAACATACTGCTTAACGAATATCAGCCTTTAGTAGACAATGCTGTAGATGTCTTGATATCAATTAGTAATGTGGCAGAAGAAGATGCAGAGGCAGATTATGAAAGTACTGTTTCCATGCAAGAGAAAATGGTATTTATGCAGCTTGGCATAGCTGTAGGAGTACTTGTTATTACATTAATACTTTCAGCTTACCTTACAAGGACAATTACACGTCCACTCCATGAACTTGAGGAATCTGCTGAAAACATTGTAAAAGGTAATTTTGATATTACTGTGGAATATAAATCAAGGGACGAATTAGGCAGTTTAGCTGATGCATTTAGAAATATGACAGAGATTTTAAATATAATAATTTCTGATGCATCAAGGCTCTTAAGTGAGATGGCAAATGGCAATTTCAGTGTACGTACAGAACATGAGGAAGGTTATGTAGGAAATTTTCAGAGTTTACTGATGTCTATGCGCAAACTCAACCATGATTTAAGTATAACTCTTGGAAAGATTAACCAAAGTGCCGACCAAGTAGCATCTGGTTCAGACCAAGTATCTATGGGTTCACAGGCACTTGCACAGGGTGCTACGCAGCAGGCTGCCGCTGTACAAGAGCTTGCTGCTACTATTGCAGATATTTCAAATCAAATTCAGGAGACAGCAGAAAATGCAGCAGAGGCAAGAAACCAATCAGGCACGGCTGGCAGCGAAGTAGAGAAATGCAATGTACAAATGAAAGATATGGTTGCTGCTATGGAAGAGATTTCTAATACATCTGATGAGATTAGCAAGATTATTAAAACGATTGAGGATATTGCTTTCCAGACAAATATACTGGCACTCAATGCGGCTGTGGAGGCATCACGTGCTGGCACTGCAGGCAAAGGATTTGCCGTAGTTGCAGATGAAGTGCGTGAACTTGCTGGTAAGAGTTCAGAAGCATCAAAAAATACTGCAGAATTGATTGAAAGTTCACTACAGGCTGTGGCACGTGGAAAGCAGATTGCAGATTTAACAGCAAATACGCTGGTTAATGTAGTAGATGTAGTCAATCAGACTTCTGCCAAGGTAGAAAAAATTGCAAATGCAGCAGAAGAACAATCAGGAAGTGTCCAGCAAGTTACACTTGGAGTAGACCAGATTTCAGATGTTGTACAGACTAACTCATCAACTGCACAGGAGAGTGCATCAGCAAGTCAAGTACTTTCAAGTCAAGCAGCTATGCTTAAAAACCTTGTTGCCAAGTTTACACTCCGTCAGGAATATGTTTCAGAAATTTCAAATAGTGAAATGGACTTTGGTGGTGCACGTCTGCCAATGAATGATATAAATATGTACTAAACAAATTATAAAACAGTACATAGTTAATAACAAGCACCTTGCGGTAATGCAAGGTGCTTTGTCCTCTTATAGGGGAGAACAAATTTATGCATAAAAAATAAAAGAGAGGTTAATATATTGTTATGAGAAATAAAGTAATTAAAATATTAGGTACTGCCACTGTGGCGGCAACTGTATTTATGGCATCTGGTTTTTCATTTTTTGAAATGATAGTAAGCTGTAAAAGGCATAAAAGACAGGTTAAAAAGAAATGGTTTGAATTGTCACATACCAAAATCAACCATCCAAGATATAAATTTGAGAAAGAGTATGAAGAAGGCAAGGAGTGGTGCAGACAGCAGAATATGCAGGATTGTTACATGAAAAGTATTGATGGACTTGTGCTGCATGCGTATTATTTGCCAGCAAAAAATGCAAAGAGATTTGTATTGTTAAGTCATGGATATAAAGGCAGTGGCTTCGGGGATTTTGCATATACAGCAAAATTTCTCCATGAGCAAGGCTGTAATTTGCTTTTCATAGACCAGCGGTGTTGTGGTGCAAGTAAAGGTGACTATATTACTTTTGGAGCAATGGAGCAGTACGATGTTCAGAAATGGACGTTTTATATTGCAAGGCGCAATAAGAAAAAACTTCCTATATATCTATATGGTGAGTCTATGGGAGCGGCATCAGTACTTATGGCATCTGGACACAAGCTGCCACGTGAGGTAAAAGGTATTATTGCAGACTGTGGCTTTAGGTCTATGAAAGGGCAAATGCAAGATATGGCTGCTAATTGGTTTCATATTAAATGGATTGGACTTATGTTACTTCGCTTAGATTTGTTCTGTGCAGTTTTAGCTGGTTTTAGAATGAAAGATGCAGATACACACAATGCCATGAAGACAAATAAGAGACCAGTTTTATTTTTTCATGGTAAAGAAGATACTTATGTAGACTATAAAAATTCACTGTACAATTATTCTTTATGCCAAGCCCCGAAAGAGCTTGTAATTGTACCACATGCCAGACATCTTTGCAGTGCATATGCAGCCCCAGAACTTTATAGGGAAAAGCTTTTAGGATTTTTTGAAAAATATGATTAAAAGAATTATCGTCAGCTTAAAAAAGCTGGCGTTTTCTTCTAATAACTATTTTTCAGACTATTTTATCATACATTTTCTTTGAAAGTGTATGATAAGTCTTGGTCAATTTGATGCAAAGTGTCCATTAAACTTTTAAGGGGGTAGAAATAAAAAATAAAATGTGATAACTTTTTAGAAGAAGGAAAGAAATAGGAGGAAATTATAAATGATGGAATATTATCCTTTAACAGCAGCACAAAAAATGCACTATAACTGGATTAAGAAGTATAAGACTCAACAGGTTTCAGGAGTTAGTGTTGTGGCATCTTTACAATCACAGATTGATTTTGGGCTGTTAAAAAAATGCATTCAGTTAGAATTTGAACGCTATGGCTGTATGAGAATACGTTTTACAAAGCCTGATATAAAAGGTGATGTAAAACAGTACATTATAAAAAAAGACTCAAGAGATATTCCTATTAAGGATTTGTCTGGTATGAGCTTAAACGAGGCAGATAAGCTTATGCAAAGTTGGGCTTATGAAACTTTTAATGGGGATGATATACCATTATGTGATGTAACTATGTTAAAACTTCCAGAAGGTTTTAATGGTTTCTTTATTCATATGGACCATAGGTTAATTGATTCCTGTGGTATTGTGGTAATGATTAACGATATAATGCAGCTTTATACACATTTTAGATTTAAATCTGAGTACCCACAGGATTTAGCGGATTTTGAAGAAGTTCTTGCAAAAGATTTGAAAAAGGCAAACAATGAAAAGCGTTTTGCCAAAGATAAGAAGTTTTGGGATGACCAACTGGATGCACTTGGAGAGCCGCTTTATTCTGATATACAAGGACCTTGCGTACTTGAAAAGGCAAGAAAACGCCATGGTAACAAGAAGTTAAGAGCTGCCGATATAGAGCTTAACAATTTATTTGTAGCAGTGAAAGATTACTATCTTGAACCAGAGCCAACGAAAAACCTGATAGATTTTTGCATGAACCATCAGCTTTCTATGACAAACCTTTTATTACTTGGAATTAGAACTTATTTATCAAAGGTAAATAATGGACAAGAAGATATAACGATTGAAAATTTTATTTCAAGGCGTTCAACACATGACGAATGGACATCTGGCGGCAGCAGGACAATTATGTTCCCTTGCAGGACAGTTATTTCCCCTGAAACAGAGTTTATAGCTGCTGCCTATGAGATACAGAATGTACAGAACAGAATTTATATGCACAGTAATTATGACCCTGCACTTATTGAAGAAGAAATGAGAAGACGTTATAATACGCCAGAAAATACAACTTATGAGAGCTGTTATCTCACATATCAGCCAATGCCTGTTAAGCTTGATAACCCTCATCTTGTAAATGTCAGGCAGCATTCCAAATGGTTTGCAAATGGTGCTGCTACTAAAAAAATGTATTTAACAGTATCTCATACTGAAAATGGCGGAATGAATTTTTCATATCACTACCAGACAGCAGATTTAGAAGAAAAAGATATGGAGCTTTTATATTATTATATGATGCGTATTCTTTTTAAGGGAATTGCTGAACCAGATATGACTATTGGGGAAATTATGGAGCAAGTGTAAAAACGAATGAAATTTATTTATGGAGGATAAAAAGATGACACAGGAAATGCAGTTTAAGACGATTGTAGCACAGTATTGTGATATAAAGCCAGAGGAAATGAGTGATGATATGAGATTTAGAGAAGACCTTGGCTTTAGCTCTCTTGATTTTATGTCTTTTCTTGGAGAGCTTGAGGACAATTTTGATATAGAACTTGATGAGAATGATGCATTAAAGATTCTCACAATAGGAGAGGCTCTTGACTTATTAGAAAAATTACAATAGGGGGGATAATAAATGCTAATCTGTGATGTATTAGAAGAAAGTGCAAAAAAATTTGCAGATATTGAAGCTGTAAAGTGGTTGAAAAAGAAAGAAATATTAAGCATAAGTTATAGCGAACTTATGGACGAAGTTATAGCTGTAAGAAATGGGCTTTTTGCAGAAGGCTTTAATGGAAAACATATTGCTCTTATTGGCACAAGCTCTGTAGAGTGGATTGAAAGTTATCTTGGCATTATTACAGGAAAGGCTGTTGCTGTACCGCTTGATGCAGGACTTCCAGAAGAAGACCTTATTGACCTTATAAATCGTTCAGATTCAGAAGCGCTCTTTTTAAGTCCTAAAAATGCTGCACTTTTAAATGAAGTTTTATCAAAGTGTCCTAAGCTTACAAAAGTATGGCTTTTACAGGAAGAAGATATTTCTTATTCTGATGAAAGAGTAAAATCTCTTGCGGTTTTAAAAGCTGCTGCCAAAGATAACAATTCTAACTTAGACAGACCAAATCCAGAAGATATAGCAACTATTATCTATACCTCTGGGACAACAGGAAAAAGCAAAGGTGTTATGTTGACACAGAATAACTTGGCAACAAATGTGGCATCTGTTGATTATACAGCAGAGCCTGGAAGTGTATTGCTTAGTGTGCTTCCGATACATCATGCTTATTGTCTTGTTATGGACTGGCTTAAAGGATTTTCACTTGGCACTACAGTATGTATTAACGACTCACTCCTTCATATGGTAAAAAATATGGGTGTATTTAAGCCTCAAGTTATGCTTATGGTTCCTATGATGATTGAAACAATATACAAAAGGCTTGCTAGTGCAGATGCTGCTATTCCAAAGAAAGTACTTGCTGACAATGTATTTGGCGGCAATCTTAAAATTATATTTTCTGGTGGCGCACACCTTGACCCATATTATATTGACAAATTTGCAGAGTATGGCGTTGATATCTTTGAAGGTTATGGAATGTCAGAGTGTTCACCAGTCATAAGCTCTAATACGCCACAAGACCACAAAGCTGGCTCTATTGGAAGACCACTTTCCAATGTAGAAATTTCATTTAAAGATGGTGAAATACTTGTAAAGGGCAGCAGCGTTATGAAAGGGTATTACAAAATGCCAGAAGAAACGGCAGAAACTCTTAAAGACGGCTGGCTTCACACAGGTGACAAAGGCTATATTGATGAAGATGGTTTCTTATTTATAAATGGACGTGTTAAAAACTTAATTATTCTTTCAAATGGTGAAAATATTTCACCAGAAGAAATTGAAAATAAATTAGCACTTAATCCGCTTGTAGGTGAGGTTATTGTAACAGGTGAAAATAATGGTCTTACAGCAAGGATTTATCCAGACCAAGATGTTGTACAGGCTAAAGGTTTGAATGAAGAGGCAACCCAGACAGAATTACAGGCATTTTTAGATAAATACAATACAAATCAGCCTACTTATCGCCAAATTACAGGACTTATTGTAAGAAAAAATCCATTTATCAGAAGTTCAACCAAAAAGATAAAAAGACAAGAGGCTATGATTGATGAGGCGCTCCCTACGACATAAAAGGGAGCATACCTGATATAAAAGCCTTTGTAAGTATATCAGCGATAACTTCTGCTGGAACTTGGAAATTTTCATTTGCCCATTTGTGGAGTACGCCAATAGTACTGCCAATAGTACATGCAATCATATATGAAAACTCTTCTTTACTGTGATAAGACGGAGTAGTTTTATTCATGACATTTTGCACATATTGGTGAAACATTTTTATAGTTTTTTCAAAAAATGTGTCGCTGTGAGGACTCTTTATAAGGTTGGCTAGAAATGGATTAGTCATAGCGTATTCACAGATTGTTAAAAAATATGACTTGCACACATCTCCATCACTCTTTGGATGAAAAGTCTCCATAAGGGAAAATATATCATTTATAGTTCTATCTTCAATAGCAATTATAAGAGCTGGAATATTTTCGTAGTGATTGTAAAAAGTACTGCGGACAATTCCAGCTTTTTTTATTATGTCAGATACAGTTATTTTGTCTAAATCTTTTTCTTTCAGAAGTAAAAAAAATGCATCACAGATGGCTTCATCAGCTATATGGTATCTTTCATCTTGTATTTCATTAATCATATGTTACTCCTTTTGTCTTATTTAAAATTGTTGATGATAGTATATAAATGTATTATAGCAAAAAATACATATAATGGCAAAAGATTATTATACAATCTCTGCAATGCGGCTTACGCCAACGAAGATTTCTGATATCTTATACCATGTTGGAAAATCGACAACGCCTGTCTGTGGTAAATTAAATACTTGCTGAAACACTTTTACTGCATCAGCCGTTTTTTCTCCATATATACCATCAGAGATTACTTTTGGAATTAAAGGATATGCTTTTGATATAACATTTAACTGGTCTTGCATTTGTTTTACTTTGCTATTACTTGAGCCTACTGTAAGTTCAAACCCAGGCCATGAAGAAGGAACGCCTGATATTTCTTCTGAAGAATTTATATATATTGAATTTCCATAAAATGTTCTTAATATTTCGATGGCAGAATAACCTTGGTCTCCAAGGTATTTAGAATCCCACTGACGCATCCAGTTTGGACATGACACTTGTCGTCCATCACAGTATTGAGTAAATAAAGGCTGTGATACATTTGGTTTGGAAAGGTAATTAGCAAATATAGTATCTACAGCACGTGATATACTCTCAAATATATTACGTCCAGGAATCCACTTCTGGTCGTAGGCAGTAGAAGATGTAATAGTGAAATCATAACCTTTATTGCGATACCATTCAGTATAGACTCTATTTAAAGTTATGGATTGTATAGCAAGTATATTAGCAAATAGTGTTGCTTCAGGCCATGTAGCATAAATTTCGCTAGAAGCTACATTCTTAATATAATCTTTATATTTGATATAATAATTTTTAGCATTTGTATCGGAAGGAGGTCCATCATGGACTATTATATATTCGGGGGCTGGTGTATGTTATATATTCCCAATATCAAAAAAGTGTGTTATAATTCTTAAGTGAAGT
>DESG01000187.1:0-363 GCA_002361175.1 Lachnoclostridium sp. UBA3320
AGTTATCAGACGATAGTTGCCAATTTTTTAAAAACATCACCATTTAATTATGCTGTGTCAGGTGATAACAGCAATGACTGTATAAACTTACTTAATTTAGGCACAGCAGATACAGCACTAAAGAATGCAGATATTATAACAATTTCTATTGGCTCTAATGATTTATTACAACCTTTTGTTGAATTGGTCAAAAAAAATGGATTAACATTTAAACTTAAAGATTATGAAATCCTTAACCAAAAAATAGAAGAGTTTTATGTAAATTTTGATAAGATAATAAAAATATTAAAACATAAAGCACCAAAAGCTGAAATATATGTAACTAATATTTACAATCCATTTAATGATGTAATAATATTGGGT
>DESG01000187.1:488-2874 GCA_002361175.1 Lachnoclostridium sp. UBA3320
ATGTAATAATAGTGGGTGAATTTGCTGACAGTTATATTAGAAAAATAAATAAAATATTTAATGTAGATTCAGATATATATACAGTAATAGATTTATACACTTTATTTAAAAATAATAAATTATCTAATGTTGAGTTTCATATATCAGATATTAAAAATATAAATTTAGACCCTCATCCATCTAAAAAAGGACATAAAGAAATTGCAGCAGCTATTATAGATGCATTAAATAAAAACCATGCACCTGATATACCTAAAATAACAAATGCAAAAAGTACAGCCAAAAATAAAATTTCGGTAAAATTTTCATGCTCAGCAAAAAAGTCTGGTTATGAGATAAAATTTTCAACATCTAAAAATGGAAAATATCGTCTCCTTGCAACTGTTTCAAAAGACAAGGTTAATATAAAATCTTCAAAACTTAAAACAGGACAAAAATATTATATTCAAGCAAGGTGCTATAATAATATTAATGGCGTAAAATATTATAGTGCATATAGTAAACCTAGTAAAATTGAAATAAAATAACGTGAGTTAGATAAAATCTTACATGGAATTGCATTATTCTAAGGTTGTATAGATGGGTTTTTAAGTAAATCCGAAAATGATTCATATATATATTCTTCTTTTTTGACATCATACTTAAAATCATAAGAAAACTTCCTTCCAACCATCATAAATGTTATGCCTAACTCACATACATCACTCTTGGTAAATATATTAGACATTAAACCATTTTTCTCATTCAAAAATACTCTCTTCATTGCTCTAATGCACTTGATTAAACAAGTTTTTCCTGCATTGTTTGGGCCGTATATTCCTACCGTTTTAAGCACATTAAAATTGTTCTCTTTATGAACATTAGCACCAAATTTCTTATTTCGCATATCTGCTTTTATTGAATAAGAATTAATGATATTTCACACAGCAAAAAGGCAGCTTCTCAGCTGCCCTCTACATATGCACTACATAACATTAGTTTCATTCTCTAATCTCACTCAATGCAATTTGCCTCTATACTTTCTTGATTGGATGTCTGATTACAGTTTTCCATTTTTCAGGAGCAACTTTTCTTGCATCAGACATATAGATCTCATGGTGTAAACGCTGTTCATTTATATCATTCTCATAGCCCTGCTCCTTTAAATAATCCTCCATCAATCGTTAAAAACTCTGCCGGTGAACAATCTATCTTTTTCTTCTTTTTTCATCCTTTCTTTAATCTGTCTACTCGCTCCTGTATATTACGTTCAAATTCTTCCTCTGTAAAAGCAGGGTCTTTTGTTTTTTTCCATATCTCACAAGAGATATGCTCGCACTCTCCGTTACTATTCACGGTCAAAAATTTATTTAATAAATTTTTGACCGTGAATAGTAACAAATGGAATGATACTGTCTCTTCACTGATTCCAACTGGCGCAAGACTTTTCGAATATTCATGATAAACTTCATTTTCACTTGGTATGTCTATACCATTATATTCTGATCTGCTAAAATCATCAGATAACTCATCCGCCAATCTCAATATAGCAGCTAAAATTTTAGCTCTCACTTTAATCCCATTACAATTATCATCCAGATTAACATAACGAATTGTATCTTTGTCACCATTTACATATCCACCATGTGCCGCTGCAATTGCAATAACAAATTCCTTTTCAACAATATCTAACGGCAATATATCACCCATTTCCAACATAATCTCACTAATATATTCTTCATGTTCTTCTCTCCCCTTTATATTCCCTAAATCATGAAAATGAATAGCAAGTAATAACAAATAAATCTCATATCCATACAGTTTTTTTATTTTATCCCCTAGCAATATACCAGCATGAGCCATAACTGAAACAATATGTCCAACACCATGATCAGTTAATACTCCATCTCCCTTGATAGCAGCACCTAAATTCGTATTTTTATGCCATTTTTCGTTTAATATTTTTTCTAAAGTCACATATTTTTCTACTAAATTTTCTTTTCCTATTGGGAATTCCATAATAACATCTGACTTCTTATCAATATGCAAATCTCCTTTGTATCTCTGTTCAAAATGATATTTCAAACCATCATTTATATTAAAATAATCCATCTTATTTCCCTCCTTAGTTTTCCAATATTTTTTCAAATACAAATTTCGCTAATAGCGGTGGAACAGCATTACCAATTTGTTGCTGTTGAAATCCAATCCCCCCCCCCCTTAAAAACATATTTATCAGGAAACGATTGTAATCTTGCTGCCTCACGTACCGATAGTCCTCTATCCTGTGTCGGATGGATTAGCATGCTTTTGCGATAATTCCCTATAACAACCGCAGGTTGATTCTCTAACAATCGATAATATATCCCTGTATGACACTGGGCATAGGCGCGAACTTAAGAAAAAA
>DESG01000068.1 GCA_002361175.1 Lachnoclostridium sp. UBA3320
TGCTTGCGGCGGGGTAGTTCATTTCTTCTATTATTTTGACACCCCAAGGTGGAATAATGATATCATCTTGCTCTTTAACTTCACTGCCTGACAAAATTTCTATGCCATCTACAAACCTGTATTTGGTTGTCTGCTCCTGTGCGGAATAATTAAGGTAAAATCTCACCGTTTTTCCAAAATCATTTTGTCCCTTTCGCACAATTACAGGAAACTTCTCTTCTATTATCTCTACTGATGCATCTTGTAATATATCTTCTAGGACTTTTGCAAGAATGGCTTTATTTGTCATGCAGCCAATATATACAGCTTTTCCCTTTCCATAACTGTTTTTTGTAATGGCAGCATATTTTTTCCAGTTGTAATGGTCATATGATGCAAGGATTTCTGCATCATATGGCTCTAAAAGTTCCATAAAAGCCTGTGCTTCATTTCCATTTGAAACTTCATTTATTTTACCAGATAATCCGACATTCTTAGGAAATGTAAACTGGTGGTACTTAATACCCATGCAATCTTTAAGGATATGTGGCTGTACTTCATGGCTTACCTTAACATTTTCATTGGCAAACGCTGTTTTAAATGTTGCAACCAGATTTCCCCCATCCTTTACATACTGGTTCAGCTTTTTCAATAAAGCATCTGGCGCAGCATACAGAGCTGGAATTATAATAACTTTATATTCATCCAAATTTTCTGACTCTGGCCAGATAAAATCACATTCTACATTCATTTGGTACAGTGTATCATAAAGCCAACGTACAATATCATTATATCCAACGCCATCATTACCTGCTGCCGTTGCTTCTATTCCAAACCACTTGAGTGCAGTAAGTGACTCATTGCTGACAAGCATTGCTACATCATTTTTCTTTTTAAGATTCACTAAATGGCTGCCAGCTTCTGCAAATTCACGCCCTATAATACATGCTTCCCTGTATGTGTCATTTTCTTCAAAATCATGGCTAAGAAGCCCTTTCCAGTAAGTTTCAAACGAATTGTGGATTGAATGCCAGTGCCAGTACATCACGCTATTTGCGCCTGAAGCAATATGGCTAAATGCCTGTAAGCGCAACTGTCCCTTATAAGGCACCCACCCAGGAAATCCCTGTGCTTCTGTTTCCAGAACCAGATAATTGCTATGTTTTAGTGACCTTGCCATATCACCTCCAAAAGCAATTTCCGTCCCTGTCAGTTCATCCTGAGAAGGATGGTAAATATCAACACCTGCAATGCTTAAGCACTGGGACGCATGGTAGTGGTTTACATCTGACTGTACACCATAAGAGTATCCACGCCACTCAAAATCAAAGTTATGTGTTATAAACTGTTCTTCTCTGCGATATTCATTTACAATATTTGCTTGCCAGTTCAAATACTCATCTACCAATGACCTTTGGAACTTCTCAAATTCTGCACCAAGGCTTCCATTAATAGTTCCTCTCACATCTGGAAAATCCTCCCAGGCATCTACACGATTACTCCAATAGTCAAGACCAAATTCATGATTCATAGCATCTAAATTATTATTAAATTTATTACGCAGATATTTTACAAATTTTTCCTGCACATTTCTGCCTGCTGTTCCATAATACTTTGTTTCATTATCCAGTTGGAAGCCAATTACACACTTTCTATGAGCCGTACACTCCATCAGCTTGCGTATAATACGTTCCCCATAGTAACGATATACAGGATGTGTGATATCCATAATCTGCCTTGCACCATATATACCTCTGCCATTTACTGTTGTAGCAAGTACATCTGGATATGACTTTACCATCCAAGCTGGAACAGCATATGTAGGTGTACCAATAATTACATTAATCCCAGCTTTCTCAGCCGCATCCATAACACGTTCTACATGTGAAAAATCAAATACGCCCTCCTGTGGTTCACAGGTACTCCATGTAGATTCTGCAATTCTTATAGTGTTAATTCCTGCTTTTTTCATCATTTCGATATCTTTGTCAAGACGTTCATATGGCATATATTCATCATAATAAGCCACACCAAAAAGAAGCTGTTTCATATTTGTCCTCATTTCTGCACCGCTTTTGTACATAATACAGTGCTGGTGATGTTTTAATTTACTATATTATTTTTATTCTGACGCTTTTGTAAGTCAGCCAGTATAGAAAGATATTTCTTGTCGAGCTTATAAAATAAAAGAACCACAACTTGTTTTTTATTTCATTCTGTTAGCAAGGATACCAGAAACAGTTCTTAAAATATATAACGCATTTTTGCTAATTGTCATTTATTTTTGTTATTTTTGAAATAATTTTCCAAACTTTTTTCGGTAATTTATTGGACTCATACCTGTTTGTTCTTTAAAAGCACGACCAAAATAACTTTGTGAACAAAATGCTAGATAATTTGCAATTTCTTTTACACCATATTCAGAATAGCGCAACATATTTTCTGCAAGACGTATCTTCTCTTGGCGTATATACTGCTGTATTGTCACACCTTCTGTTTTGTGGAACAGGTTTGACAGATAACTGGCATTTACTCCAGTCTGTCTGGCAATTCTGCTTATCACAATATCATTGTGGAGGTTTTGAAAAATATAGTTTTTTGCTCGTTCAACAAGTTCGTTCTTCTGTCTGTTTCCTTTAAGTCTTGCAACTTCTTTTGCATATTCAAATTCAGCCTGGCGCATCATAGCATCAATCTTTGCAGCATTGTCCATTTCTTCTATTTTTAGAATATATCCATCTACCATAGAAAATGCCTTTTCTGGAAGCATTCCACCATCAATAGCAGCTCTGGATGCCAGCGTAATAACACAAATTGCAATATTTTTTGCTTGGCGAACCTGGTTTTTAGATAATTGCCCTACTTCTCCACGGTATGTTTCTTTTAAACTATCTGCCAGTTTATCTATATCACCATTTCTAATACTGTCCATCTCCCGAATTTCTTGGTCATATGGATTATGTGGTATTCCCCATTCCTGACGTTCAAAAACAACAGAAGAAACACTTCCTAAAGCTTCGCTTATATCTCGCTCTTTCAATTCGTTTTTACTCCATAAATCATTTAAGGACAATTCTTCATCAGTCAGAAAATGGTGTAACATCAATACAGCAGAACCAAATACTTTCATTTCACAATGTACTAAGCAAAATCCAGCTTTTTCACTAATATGGTGTTCCTTTACCATATAATACACCACTTTACAATTTTTGGG
>DESG01000050.1:0-32194 GCA_002361175.1 Lachnoclostridium sp. UBA3320
TTTTCGTTCATGCGTTTATTCTGCTCTATTTTTTTAATTTATAGCTAAAAGTTATATTTAAAAAAATTAATTATGTCTGTTTTTTTCTAAAATCGTACAAAGAGTAAATTATCTGGCAGATTTCAAATGTGGTTTTAAAGGACAGCTGTATGGGGCCGCTGGTGCTTAAATTCCGTATTATGGGATTTTATGCACCACTGCGTGACCCATTCAAGCGAAAGCGGGCTGTCCGTAAAACCACTTTGAAACTGCCAAGACATTACTAATAATTCATGTGTGAAAAGTATTCAATTAAAATATACTAGTTCATCATCTGGCTTTGCCGCTGGTTCTATCTCGTCTGCATAAAATACAGGACCTTCCTCGCCATATTCATCCATATATTTATATTCCATTCGAGCTGTAACAGTTACATACTGTTTATTTTTGTATTCACTCCAATCATCTGCTTTGCAAAGAAATCCCATATACTGCACATCATCTGCGCAACATGTCATTGCAAATCTTCCAAATATTGCAAATCCCTTTGGAAGCCCAGACGGTTTCTGCACCATTCCTGTAACTTTTATTGTCTTTCCATCATAGTTTTCTTTATTTTCGGACATATCTATATACCAGAGTCCAAAGTCATCATTTGATATATCTATTACTTCTGCATTTATATCAAATGGAAGTTCTTCTTTCATTTCATAAAAGGCATCGTCCTCTGATTCATATACAATCTGTACACTTGGATTTACTGCTTTTATACTTCCTCTTATTGCAGTTTTATTTGTTTTTTCTACAGTACATCTGTTTATTATGACCATCTGTGCCATTTTAAAGTGTTCTACCATCATTGATGGCATATTTTTCATATACAGCAGAAATGTTTCATCATTGGCTACATCTATTGTCTGAAAGATTACTTCACTGTCAAAGCATATTTCTTCAAGTTCATCACAAAATTGTGAAATATGTGCTGTAGACCACATGCCATTGTATTCTATAATTATTCTGTCAGGTTTGTGTTTTTTCAAAAATTTCTTTACTACTTCACCGCAAAATGAATCTTCATCTTCAATATACTCACAGACAGAGTTTCCCCTGTCAAGTATATCTTTTGTGTACTCTTCTTCTCCTTCTTCACATGCAAGTATAAGTGTTTTTGTGCCAATATCATACATATCATCTGTTATAAGGTCACAAATAAGGCTTGTTTTACCTGCTTCAAGAAAACCCATAATGACGTATACCATCATTTCTTTTTTCTTTCTTCTAAACATATACTGTCATCCCCTTGCCATGTTATGCCACCTGAAATAATTCCTTGATAGCCTCCTCATTTAAATTAGAGCCTATTACACATACTCTGCCTGTAAAATCAGCTGTTCCTTTTCTAAGCTCGGTTTCTTCTGGTACAATATCAAAGTGAAACCAATCGCCATCCGTTGATTGTACTATTCCTTTTGCACGAAGTACCTCGCCATAACTTTTCTCTGTAGACAGTTTGTTAATAATATTTTGCAGTTCTTCTTCTGTAAATTTATGTGCGGTTTCTATACCCCAACTTGTAAATACTTCATCTGCATGGTGGTGATGGTGCTCATGATGATGCTCATGATGATGCTCGTGATGGTGCTCATGATGATGCTCATGCTCGTGTTCATGTTCATGGCAATGGCACTCTTCTTCATCTTCGTGATGGTGGTGATGGTGATGTTCTTCCTCGACAAGTTCTTTTTCAAGAGAATTAATCTTTTCCATTGCTTCTAAAATTTGCTTGCCGTCTATATCATTCCATGGTGTAGTAATCACTGATGCTTCACTGTTCTTTTCACGTATAAGTTTAAGGCATATATTAAGTTTTTCTTCTGATATTTTCTGTGTTCTGCTAAGTACAATCGTGCCAGCATATTCAACTTGATTGTTATAAAACTCTCCATAATTTTTCATATACATTTTGCACTTTGATGCATCTACAACTACAGCAGTGCTATTTATATTGACTGTGCTGCCTGTATTTTTTACTGCTTTAACTACGTCTGAAAGTTTCCCTACGCCTGATGGCTCTATAATAACCCTATCAGGTGAATATTTTTCCAAAACTTCTTTTAAAGCCTTGCTAAAGTCACCGACAAGAGAGCAGCAGATGCAGCCAGAATTCATCTCTGTAATCTGTATTCCAGACTCTTTTAAGAATCCTCCATCAATTCCTATTTCTCCAAACTCATTTTCAATAATAACTAGCTTTTCACCTTGGAATGCTTCTGCTATAAGTTTTTTAATCAATGTTGTCTTGCCTGCTCCAAGAAATCCTGAAATAATGTCAATCTTTGCCATCTCTGTATTACTTCCTTTCTAATTAAATTATAATTTAAAATCTGCCTTTGTTGCTTCATACATAGCTATGCTTGCTGCTATTGGCAGATTAAGACTGTCAATTTCTGATAAATGTGGAATAACCACAGGTTTGCCTATAGATAAAAATTCTTTAGGCAGCCCTCTTGCCTCATTGCCAAATATAAGTGAAAATTTTTGGACTGGTTTTAAGTCATGTAAACTAGTCTTTGCATTAAGCATAAAAGGATAGAGTTCTCTACTATTATATTTTACTGCATAATCATCAAAACTGTCAAAATATTCATATCCCGATAAAAATACTGCGCCCATTGATGCTCTTATAGTTTTTGGGTCAAATATATCAACAGCTTTTCTTATAACAGCTATCTGGTTTAGCCCAAAACCTACCGAACTCCTTAAAATCGTTCCCATATTGCCAGCATCTGATGGATTAACAAGGACTATATGCGATTTGTTATTATCAAGTCCACTTTCAAATTTTCTAAACTCACCTATTATATAACAATTTTCCTTTTTTGATAATACATTAAATATCTTATCTGTATAAATTATATCAATTCCTGCACTTTTGCATATGGCAACAAGCCTGTCTAATGTATCGCCTTCTTTCATTGCAGAATGTACATATACTTTATTTACATATTCTGGTTTAGACAAAAGCAATTCAAAAGTCACTGTAATGCCAAGTGCATATGAAACACTGTCTTCCTTATGATATCTTTTATATCCTGCCACTCTTTATACCTCCGTAATTTTGGTATCTTTGCTATTCACAATCACTGGAAAAAGAGAGGACATAAACCTCTCTTTAATTAACTAATATATCCACGGACAAGTCACCAATTTCGGAAGAAAATGGTATGCTCAACAATTCTTTACCAGCATTGTCATATTGTTTGCCAATATGATATGAAGGTGGTGTAATGTATATAACAACACCGCTTTTATTAGCAAATACTGTAGCTGCATTGCCAGCTATAATATTGCCTAATTCTGAAATAGCACTTTTGCCAAGTTCATCTATTGTATCAACTGATTCTATAAGCAGGTTTGAAATAAGTTCAAGTGCTGTATCATGGTTTATATTTAAAATAAATTCCCCTGAAAAATCAGAAATAAAATCTATCTTTACAAGTGAACTATCTGCCGGATATCCACCCTTTTCTAATACTGGTTCACCAACTGTAAAATCAATCATGCACATTTCTTCCATAACTTTGCATACTGAAATAATAAATGAATCAATATGTTCTTTTTTCATCACATCACCACCTTACGCCTTAAATAAAAATTATATCTCAAATTCCTCCCAAAAACTTTGACTTATCTTCACATCACAACCTTTAAGCCATTCTGCATACTTATCTTTAAACATATTTGTCTGGCGTTCTTCTATAATGCTCTCTTTACAGTCATATGTTGCATCTTCGTTGTTATTATTTATGCAGTAAATAATAACATAACCCTCTGTGCCATCAGAAACCTTGCTTGAAATAACATTACTAATTTTACCTTTTTTAAGTTTTAGTGCCTCGTCTGTGGCTAAACGCCCAAGTAAGTCATTATTCTTGCCTATTGTTGCGCTCACATTTTCTGCGTCTGTATTTTCTTCTGCAAATTCCAGAAAATTCTTTGATTTTTTAGCTTCATTTAAAAGTCTTAAAGCTCTTTTTTTAGCTTCTTTCTTATCTTTTGCATTCATTGATATATAGTTGCCATTTCTGTCTGTACCCTTTGTAATAACTTCTATATATTGGATATCAATCTGCCTTGCTTCATCATCTGTAACAACCGTATCTGCATCATCTGTAGCTATATAAAACATCTTTTCTGCAAGAATATTGTCTGAATATAATTCTGTCATATTCTGAACATTCAGACAGTAAGCTTTTTTATCTTCTGCACTGGCATTATTTACAATTTCTTCAGCATTGCGCACAGCTTCATTTTTTTCATCTGAAGTAAGTGCCACTTTCATATTTTCTGCTGTTTTCTTTATAATTTTAAGTTGTGTTATAAGGCTTGCCACTTCTTGTCTTGCCTCATCACCTATAGTAGAGTCGCTATCTAGCTTGTACTGCCAAAGTTCTTTGCCAAAATTATCCTCATACTGGCATTTTAATAGATAGCAATAGTTTCGAACTTCACTGTATTTTACATCTGTGTCACCAACTTTTATTACTATTGATGTATCTTTTATATCACCTGTTTCAAGTTTTTGTCTTTTTATACTGATACTTTCTTTACTGCACCCTGATAATGCTAATAATGCGATTAAAAATACATACAAAACCCTTGCTTTCATAAAATTCCTCCTATAATATTTATAACTTCTTCAACAATATGAAAAATATCATCTGCTGTCAAGAGTTTCTTTTTCTTTAATCCACTTTGTGCAGTTGAGGCATAATGGCGCCGTATCATAGGTTTTATTTCATCTTCCTTACATATGATATAGTTAAAATATGGTTCATCACCTTGTACGTATTTAAGCTTTCCTTTGTGCTTTTCTAGTACCGCAATAATATTATCTGTATTCCATGAAACATTCTTGTAAAGATAAAATCTTATTCCATCTGGTTTTTGTATTATCTGTGATATATACACTTTATGTGCATTAGCCTTTAACAACGCTATCTTTAAAAGATTCTCTGTTGCAGCTGGTATATTACCAAATCTATCTATAAGTTCATCTTGCATATCAGAATACTCTTCAACTGTTTCAATGCACGCTATGCGTTTATACATATCAAGCTTTTGAAACTCACTCTTAATATAAGTATTTGCTATAAATGCATTAACTGCAAGGTCTATAGATGTTTCAAATTCGTCATCATCTTTTTTCTCCCCTTTAAGGGTGCGTACAGCATCATTTAACATCTTGCAGTAAAGGTCATAACCTACAGCCTCCATATGTCCTGACTGCGCTGCACCTAGTAAATTTCCTGCGCCCCTTATTTCAAGGTCACGCATTGCAACTCTTATACCAGAACCTAAATCAGTAAATTCTTTAATTGCGGCAAGTCTTTTTTCTGCAATTTCTTTAAGCATTTTATCACGTTTATACATAAGAAAAGCATATGCCACACGGTTAGAACGTCCCACTCTGCCTCGTAGCTGATAAAGCTGTGACAGACCCATCTGGTCTGCATTGTCTATAATTATTGTATTTACATTGGCAATATCAAGTCCTGTTTCTATAATTGTAGTGGAAACTAGTACATCTATCTCACCATTTATAAATGAAAGCATTATATTTTCAAGCTGTCTTTCACTCATCTGTCCATGTGCAAATGCTACTAACGCATCAGGTACAAGCTTTGCAACTTCTGACGCTATTTCATCAATATGCTGCACCCTGTTGTATACATAAAATACCTGTCCTCCTCTTGACATTTCTCTATTAATTGCTTCTCTTATTATCTCATTGTTATGCTCCATTACAAATGTCTGTATTGGAAGCCTGTCAACTGGCGGCTCTTCTAATACGCTCATATCTCTTATTCCCACAAGGCTCATATGCAGTGTTCTTGGAATAGGCGTGGCACTTAATGTAAGGACATCTACATCTCCTTTCATCTGCTTGATTTTCTCCTTGTGAGTAACACCAAAACGCTGTTCTTCATCAACTATCAAAAGACCTAAATCTTTAAATGCTACATCTTTAGATAAAAGTCTATGTGTGCCTACTACTATATCTATTTGTCCTTTTTTTAGGGAATCTATTGCAACCTTTTGCTGTGCAGAAGTGCGGAATCTTGAAAGCATCTCAATATTAACAGAGAAGTCCCCCAGACGTTCTTTAAGTGTATTGTAATGCTGTTGTGCAAGTATCGTTGTAGGTACAAGGAAAGCAACTTGTTTTCCATCATTAACCGCTTTAAACGCTGCTCGTATTGCAATCTCTGTCTTGCCATATCCAACATCACCACATATAAGTCTGTCCATTACCTTACTGCTTTCCATATCTTTCTTTGTTGCAGCTATCGCATCAAGCTGGTCTTGCGTTTCTTCAAATGGAAATAAATCTTCAAATTCTTTTTGCCATATTGTGTCAGGGCTAAACTGAAATCCCTGTCTTTGCTGCCTTTGTGCATAAAGCAGTACGAGTTCTTTGGCTATATCCTTTACAGCACTTTTGGCTTTTGATTTTGTCTTATTCCAATCCGCAGAACCTAGTTTGTTAAGCTTTGGCGTCTTTTCTGCCTCCTGACTTGCGTACTTTTGCAGCATATCAAGCCCTGAAACAGGTACATATAAATTGCCGCCATCTCCATATTCAATCTTAATAAAGTCTTTTGTAATATTGTCAACACGAAGTTTTTCTATACCCCTATAAATTCCAAGACCATGATTTTCATGTACTACATAATCGCCAACATTTAACTCATTAAAGCTTTGTATTGATTTTCCATCATAATTTTTACGTTTTTTGCGTTTCTTTTGTCTTGCACCAAAGATATCACTTTCCGTAACTATTACAAATTTCTGTTGTGTGTAGAAAAATCCTCTGTGCAGCTGTCCATAAGACACCATAACCTGACCAGGTTGTAGGGCTATATCCATATTTTCTCTATAAAACGCAGGTATTTCATATCTATTTATATCGTTACTTAAACGTTGTGCACGTATACGTGACCCAGAAAGCACCAGTACACGACACCCTTCTTTGCGCCATTTTTTAATATCTTCTATAAGAAGTTCAAAATGTTTATTATACGAACCTGTTGCCTGTACCATTACATTAAACTGCTCTTTTATATCTATTCCTTTTGGAAGTATATCAAGTGTAGTTATATAGACACATTTTTTTCCAGTTAACATTGCATTTACTGTTATAGCAGGATAGAGTATGTCAATCTGTTTAGGCAGTATATCACCTTTTTCAAGTCTGCTTTCCATACTATCCCTAAATTCTGTTTCTACAAATTCCATTTTTTCAATACAGCGCATGGGTTCATCTATAAAAAAGACTGTTTTTTCTTTATCAAAGTAGTCAAAAAAAGATTCTGTTTGAATTTCAAAATATCTGATAAAGCTTTCCATTCCAATGCGTCCATGATACATCTCTAGTGTTTCACGAATCTCGTCAATCCTGTCTTTAAGTCTGTTTATTGCTGAAAGATTTTTTGCACTTCTAAAATTTGATAAAGCATCAATATAATCGGTATCAATATTTTTCATACCAGTTTCAATCTCTTCATCTGACAACATAATTTCAGAAGCTGGAAATATATCTACAACTCCTGTTCTTTCAATAGAACGTTGACTTTCAACATCAAAAGAACGTATAGTATCAGCTTCATTGTCCCAAAGTTCAATACGAAACGGACATTCTTCTGTCACAGGAAAAATATCTATAATACCACCTCTTATAGAAAATTCACCTGGAGATTCCACTTGATACTGTCTCTCATAACCTATGGACACAAGATGTTTTGCAAGTTTGTCAATATCAACTATATCCTGTTCCTTTATAACTCTTACAGCTTTTGCAAATGTATTTAATGACGCTACCATCTCCATTCCTGCATCCATTGTGGTAACAACTGTCCCACTTTCTTCTTTTATAAGTGTTTTTATCACTTTAAGTCTTTCAACACTTATTGCACTTCCGTGGATATCCGCACTATAAAAAATCACATCTTTTGATGGATAATAAAGTACATTCCTATCAAACATGCGATAATCTTCTACAAATTCCCTTGCTCGTATTTCATTTTGTGTTATTATCACTTTCCACGGAATATTTTGTGACAGTCCATATATAAAATGACATTTCTGTGTATCTATACAGCCTGAGATATGCACTGGCAGTTTATTCTTACCAATGCATTCTACAGCTCCCTTGTACGCATTAATCTCATCAAAGGGTGCAAGCAACGTATTCATATCTCCCTCCTATTAGTTAAATCTGTTCATTGCAGCTTCTATGCCATCAAACATAATTACTTTACAAGCTTCTATAGTATTCTTTAGTGCTTCACGTATAACAGGTTCATCTTCCCTGTCAAATCTTCCTAATACATAATCTGCAAGGTCAAAGCCTTTGGGTTTTTCTCCAACACCTATACGTATGCGCATAAAATTCTGACTGCCCAGATGTGCTATTATACTTTTAATTCCATTGTGTCCACCTGCACTTCCCTTAGCACGAATCCTTAGTTTTCCAGGCACAAGGTTTATATCATCATAAATTATTATAAGCTCATTTTCTGAATTTATTTTGTAATAATCTACAAGTTCTCTTACACTTTCACCACTTAAATTCATATATGTGTATGGCATTGCAAGAAGAACTTTCTGTCCTTCAATATAACCTCTGCCGCATAAAGCTTTATGTTTTTTAAAATCTAATGGTATATCATATGCATCTGAAAGCGCAGTTATAGCTGAAAATCCTATATTGTGCCTTGTGCCATCATATTTTCTATCTGGATTGCCCAGTCCCACAATAATAAACATCTGTCCCTCCAGTTTTAATAAATATATTTTACTGCTTTTTATGTATTGCCTTTCCTGTATATTCTGACAACAAATTAGTATCTATTACATAGCGGTTATCCATAGTCTTCATAATGTCTTTAATTTGTAGTGATTCTTTTGAATCTATGAGGTTATGTATCTTATTGTCACGAAAGGACAGTACAAATGGCTCAAGAACATTGCTGTTATTAACTGCTATTACAAGCCCTTTATCACCGTTAGTAAGTTCCACACATGTACCTGGTGACAAAATATTTATACTTGCAAGAAGTGAATCCACAACATCTGGAGCAAACTCCATGTAATTATCCATAAGATGTCTTACTGCAATTATTTCAGAATTTGGCTCACCTTCAAAGTTCATCGCAGTCATATTGTCATATGTATAGGCAACTTTTAAAATATCTGCTCCAAGCGGCATAAATTCAGGAACTTCACTAGGTTTTACTATACCAGGATGTAGATACTTTATTATATCTGTAACAATTTTTACCACTTCTGCACTCAAATCTTTATTTTGATTAAACATTTGCAATGCTGCAATATGGTATGTATTTATCTTAACAATATCTTCTTCAGAAAGTTCAGAATGATTCTTGTATCTTAAATTAATAGGAATAAGTAAAGTTCCTATATCATGCAGCAGTGCAGCAACTACTACATCAATTTGACGTGTAAGCTCCATTTTCATTTTATAAGTCATCATTGCACAGAGAATAGTTGTATTTAAAGTGTGTTTGTATACATAATCCTCTTTACTTCTTATACTCTGTATAAAATTTATCTTTCTGTGCAGTGAACCATAATTTTTCAGTACCCTGTCTGCAAACTGGTATAATTCTGGTGACCTTTTTCTTTTAGACATAGCATCCATTATGTCTCTTATAGCAAATATAGACATCGCCTGAAACCGTTCAAATTCGATGTCATCTTCTGTCATAGGAGGCACAGGCTCAGCAGCTTCAAGGATATATACACCAATTAATCCAAAATTTTTTATACTTACTATACTTTGGCTTTTTAACTTTGAATTTCTCTCATATAACATTACTCCACTTTTATTATATATTGGTTTTGCCAGTCTCATACCAGTTTTAAGCTCATCAGATTTTACAAATATCATAATACCCACTCCTTGTCATATAGTGCGTCTCTTTAAAATTTAATGCTTATCTACAAGATTGCTAGTAACCCGGTTATAAAGCTCAAGTGCCGCATTATATCCCATTTTCTTTTGCCTGTGGTTTACTGCTGCTGATTCGCATATAACTGCAATATTTCTTCCAGGTCTTATCGGAATAGAGTGACATACAACTTTGTTGCCAAGAAATTCTATAAATTGCTCTTCGAGTCCAAGTCTGTCGTAATCCTGACTCTTATTAAATTCCTCTAGCTTAATTACAAGGTCAATCTGTTGTTCATTCTTTACACTTTCAATACCAAAAAGAGATTTTGCATCAATAATCCCTATACCACGCAATTCAATAAAATGCCTTGTAATATTAGGCGAAGAACCCATAAGACATTTATCACTTATTCTTTTTATCTCAACTACGTCATCTGACACAAGGCGATGTCCTCTGTGCATAAGCTCAATTGCCACCTCAGATTTTCCAATTCCGCTTTCGCCCATTATAAGCAGCCCTTCTCCATAAATATCAACAAGCACACCATGTACAGAACACCTAGGTGCAAGTTCTTCATTAAGCCAAAGAAGTAATTCTACCATAAATGGAGATGTTGCCTTTTTTGTCCTTAAAATAGGCACTCTACAGTGATTTGCAAGGGCAATTATCTCATCTTCTATCCATATATCTCTACAATAAATGATACATGGAGGTTTTGGGGAGTCATCACCATCTGCCATTATTCTTTTCATCATCTCTAAGCTATATTCCATGCCTTTTTGCTGCATATAAGTATGCTCAACATGTCCTATTAACTGTATTCTTTTTGAATCAAAATAGTCAAAATATCCCGCAAGCTGCAAAGCCGGACGGTTTATATCATTCTGTGTTATAAACACTTTTTCTGTATCTATATCTGGTGTACAGTTTTCTAAATCCAGTTGTTCAATAAGTTCTTTTAATGGTATGTTATATGTCCCTTGCATGTTTTCTCTTTTTTTGACCTCCTTGTTCATCATTTTAGTGAAAAAATTCATAGACATTTCTAGCAGCATATTCATTCATGCTTTCGACTTGTCCTAATTCTTCTACAGTTGCATTTCTTATATCCTCTATGGATTGGAAATGTTTCATAAGAGCTTTTTTTCGATTTTTACCTATGCCATTTATATCGTCAAGAATAGATTTTACCTGTTCCTTGCTTCTTAAAGAGCGATGGTATTCTATTGCAAAACGATGTACTTCGTCCTGTATTCTTGTCATAAGATGAAATCCTTCACTGTCCACTTTAACAGGCAATTCTCGTTCTTCAAAAAAAATACCTCTCGTCCTGTGCTTATTATCCTTAACCATTCCACATACTGGTATATCAAGTTTAAGCTCTGAAAGCACTCTTTTAGCTACGTGAACCTGTCCTGCTCCGCCGTCCATCATTATAAGGTCTGGAAAACGTGTAAAACTTCCTAATTCATCAAGAAGTGCTTTCATCTCAAGTTCTTTGCGTTCTTTTATGCCATGTTTAAACCTTCTTGTTAAAACTTCATACATACTTGCATAGTCGTCTGGACCTTTTACTGTTTTTATTTTAAATTTACGATAATCGCTCTTTTTGGGCTTTCCATTCTCAAATACTACCATAGAGCCAACAGACTGAAATCCATTTATATTAGATATATCATATGACTCTATGCGTGATATACCTGTTATTCCAAGCCATGAACATATCTCATTCACAGCGCCAGTTGTACGCTCTTCTTCTTTTTTGATTTTCTCCATATCTTGAGTAAGAACGAGTGATGCATTTTTATGCGCAAGTTCTACAAGCTTTTCTTTACTGCCTTTCTTTGGCACAAGTATACGCACTTTACCCCCTCTTTTTCCACTGAGCCACTGTTCGATAAGACTAGCATCAGCTATAGCATATTCTACCATGACTTCATGCGGAATAAAAGGAGTTCCTGCATAAAATTGTTTAATAAAATCTTGTAAAATATCTCCTTCTTCTTCGCCAGCTGTTCCATTTAAATGAAAATGGTCTCTGCCTATCAGTTTGCCATCACGCACGAAAAATACCTGTACTACTGCTTCTTCCAAAGTCCTTGCCAGTGCGATAATATCCCTGTCCTGTCCATTAAAGTCTGTTATTTTCTGTCTAACTGACATTTTCTTTACACTTGATATTAAATCTCTGTACCCCGCCGCTTCTTCAAAGGCAAGCTTTGACGATGCTTTAAGCATCTTCTCTTCAAGATAGGCTATTACTTCTGTATAATTCCCTTCGATAAGTTTAAGTGCCTTTTTAAAATTCTCACAGTATTCCTCTTTAGATATACTGCCTTGACATGGTGCGCTGCACTGTCCTATATGATAATTAAGGCATGGTCTTTCTTTGCCTATATCCCTTGGGAGTACCTTTCTGCAAGTTCTTATTTTATATATCTTATTGGCAAGTTCTAGTGTATCTTTAGCTGCACCTGGGCTTGTAAAAGGACCAAAATATCTGCTCTTATCCTTTTTTTGCTGTCTCGAATATATAAGCCTTGGAAAATCTTCATCAACAGTTGCCTTAATATAAGGATAAGTCTTGTCATCTTTAAGCATTGTATTATACTTTGGCATATGTTCTTTTATCAGATTATTCTCTAGTACAAGTGCTTCTACTTCTGAATCTGTTATTATATACTCAAAATAATCTATCTGAGATATCATTTTTTCTATCTTTGGAGATACATTGCGGCTTGCTTGAAAATACTGTCTTACACGATTTTTAAGGTTGACTGCCTTGCCAACATATATAATGGCATTCTTTTTATCATGCATAAGGTAAACTCCTGGTTTGGCAGGTAATTTCTTTAATTCTTCCTCCAAATCAAACATAGCTACCTCCAGTTGTGCATAACAGTTAAGGTCAAAAAATATTTTGACCCTAGCATTATAAAATAGAAATTACGAACATTTATAAAAAATGGAAAAAATGGAGCTGAGGGGAATCGAACCCCTGTCCGAACCTTAATCCAATGTACTTCTACTGTTATAGCAGATGTTTTGACATTCCCTTAGAATAACGCCCATCAGCAGGCTTTATCCCTTAGTAGCTTCATAAATTTTCTGTCACCTCAAAGCTTTGGCAGCAGAGTGTTCCGCTAGGTGACACTGGCTGCCTCTGTCACGGAGAACAGAGACCAGTGAGCTGCGCTTAGGCAGCTAATGCTAAATTATCTTCAGCGTTTATATTTAATTTGGACTTTTAACGTGGTGTCCGCCACGAACAGCTTCTCCATCTTCATAAGACCCGTCGAAACCAGTACAACCCCCTGATTATATATTTAGTATATGCAATTAAAACGTTTACATACTATAACATATATCGGAATTTTTGTCAAAATTTTTAAGATATTTTAATAAAGATTTTGAACTTTAAATTTTCTCTCAGCTTCTCTTCTCTGGTCTTTTTTGGCAATATCCTGTCTCTTATCGTACAGTTTCTTTCCTTTTGCAAGTCCAATCTCCATTTTTACAAGACTTCCTTTAAAATAAATATTTAAAGGCACTATTGTATAGCCTTTCTGCGCAATCTGCCCTTCAAGTTTGCGTATTTCATGGCGATTTAGTAAAAGTTTCCTTGTCCTTACAGGGTCTTTATTAAAGATATTGCCCTTTTCATATGGGCTTATATGCATATTGTATATATATACTTCTCCCCTGTCAATTCGTATAAAAGCTTCCTTAATACTGCACTTGCCCATACGCAGTGACTTAACCTCTGTACCAGCAAGTGCAATACCTGCTTCATATTTATCTTCGATAAAGTATTCATGGAAGGCCTTTTTATTGCCAGCTATCAGTTTTTTTGTCTCCTTTGCCATATCCTCCTCATTCCTTTACGTTTTCTGTTTTGTACTAGAACTTTTCCTGCTGCCCTCATTTTTTTATGCTCTAGTTTCTTATTTCTTGATTTAAATTTTTTTCTTTCCTTTGGTAGAATTAAAACTTTCTTGTCATTGTTAATAATAACTCTGCCAGTAAACTTAGGTATAACTCTTATATTAACTTTGCCAGCTAATTCCGCCAGACTCTTTATACTTAACTTAGTTGCTGGTTTTTTTCTTACTTTCTTCATAGGAAATACAGACGGTTTTCTTCTTCTCTTATATTTCTTTCTCACTGGTCTATCTTTTTTCATACTGCTGTCTGATTCTGGTTTTGATTCTAATTTTGATTTTGATTCTGGTTCTGGTTTTGATTCTAATTCTTTAACATCTTCCTTTTTAACAACTGTCTGTGTTTCTTCTTCACAGATAATAAAGTCAATAGTTTTTAAAAGCTTGTCTACTGCTGCTACAGTTATCTTTATTGGATTTCCTAATTTATAGACTTTTTTAGTAATGTCACCAATCATACAGTAGTGTTCTTCGTCAAAATAATAATAGTCATCTGACATATCAGAAACTCTTACCATTCCTTCTACAGTATTAGGCAGTTCAACATACATTCCCCATGCTGTGACACCAGAAATTATGCCATCGAAAGTCTGTCCGATAAACTGTTCCATATATTCAGCTTTTTTAAGCTTTTCAACCTCACGCTCCGAATCATCTGCACGCCTTTCAAGCCTGCTTGTGGCTTCTGCTACCTCTGGAAGTATTTTATTATAGTGATTTATTCTGTTCTCTGCAAGCCCTCCATGTAGATTTTCCTTAATAATACGGTGTATCTGCAAATCAGGATAGCGCCTTATTGGTGAAGTAAAATGGCAGTAATACTTCATAGCCAGTCCAAAGTGCCCATCACAATTTACAGAATATTTTGCCTGCTTCATTGAACGAAGTGCAAGCCTGCTTATAAGTGCTTCCTCTGGCTTACCTTTAACATTGTTAATAAGTTTTTGTATCTCCTTTGGATGCACATCGTCACCGGCGCCTGTTTTTAATGTATATCCAAAACTATTTACAAAAATACCAAGCTGCAATATTTTTTCACTTTCAGGCTTTTCATGCACACGAAATACGAATGGTATCTCCTGCCAGAAATAATCCTCTGCAACTGTCTTATTAGCAGCAAGCATAAACTCTTCTATAATTCTATGCGCATTATTTCTTTCACACTCTTTTATTTCCAGAGGCTTTCCTTTGCTGTCAAGTATAATCTTGCTCTCAGAAAAATCAAAATCTATAGAACCCCTTTTAAATCTCTTTGTCCTTAAAATATCAGCAAGCTCATACATAAGCTCAAACATTGGTATAAACTCTTTATACTTTTCTCTCTCTTCTTCATCATTAAGTTCAATAATCTTATTGACACTTGTATAAGACATTCTTCTGTCCACATTAATTACAGTTTCTTCTATCTTATGGTCTATAATCTCACCAGACTTGTTTATATCCATTACACATGAAAGTGCAAGCCTGTCTGTACCCTTATTTAACGAACATATACCATTGGAAAGCTTGTGTGGAATCATAGGAATAACCCTGTCTACAAGATATACACTTGTGCCACGTTTCAAAGCTTCTTTATCAAGCGGTGAATTTTCTGTAACATAGTGAGTAACATCAGCAATGTGAACACCAAGCTTATAAATATCTCCCTCTTTTGTCAAAGTAATAGCATCATCAAGGTCTTTTGCATCTTCCCCATCTATTGTGACAGTCTGAAGGTTTCTGTAATCAGTCCTGCCCTGTTTCTCTTCTTCAGATACGCTTTCTTCTATGCTCTCTGTCTGAATCATTACTTCATCTGGATATTCTTCTGGAAGACCATAAGCCTTTACAATAGATAAAATATCTACACCAGGGTCATTAATATGCCCTATAATCTCAACAATTCGCCCCTCTGGATTTCTGTCCACGCTGCCATAATCCGTAATCTCAACAACTACTTTATGACCAGTAATTGCACCTTTGCTATCAGATTTTGAAATATAGATATCCTTTCCAAATTTCTGGTTGTCTACAATTACAAAGCCAAAATTCTTGCTTTTAGAATACGTTCCAACTACTAAACTGTTACCTCTCTCCATAATAGCAGTGATAGAACCTTCTTTATTCTTACCATGTCTTTTCTCACTGATACAAACTTTTACCACATCACCATCAATAGCGCCTTTTGACTTAATTTCTGGTATATAAATATCACTGTCTTCGCCTTCAATTCTGACAAAGCCAAAACCTCTTTGTGTCCCCATATACTTACCTATCTTGATATTATCAGGCATAAGCATAACTTTTCCTTTAGAATTAATCTGTATTTTTCCCTCATCAGACAATTCTTCAAGTACTATACGCAAGTCTTTTTTCTGTTTAGATGGCACCATAAGTACAACAGCCATTTCTTTAATGGACATAGGTTTATATGTCTTTGATGCCATAAATTCCATAATAAGCTGTTTCTTACCGTCTAATTCTTCTTGTGTCATCTTCAAACACCTCCATACATTAAACAATGAAAAAAGTGCAACGTAATACATATGCGCTGCACTCCCAAACTTTTGCTCTTTCTATGAAAAAATACTAAGATTTAATAATAGTGAAAGCACTATAAATACTGCTGCAAGAATCCTTGTTGCAAGCATAAGGCCGCCTTCCATAGAGCGCCCCTTGTTCTTTCCCCAGTATGTCTCAGCAGCACCGCTAATCGCACCTGTAAGACCTGCTTGTTTGCCCTCCTGCATAAGCACAATAATGGTTAATGCAACAGATACAATAATGTATACAATTAATAAAATACCATGCATTATATTAATCATAAAAAATATCCTCCTTTTAGTATTGCTAGTATAGCATAATCATTTTTGTGTTTCAAGCATTTTTTTGAAATAATAGTAACAAATCCTGTAATTTGAAAAAATTTTCCTTGCAATTCCCAAAATTATTTGCTAGAATAGTCATGTTGTGCAAAACGGGCAGTATTATATTTAAATTAAGGAGGTGCTTACGGTGGCAAAATGTTCAGTTTGTGGAAAAAGTGTCCACTTTGGTAATAAAGTGAGCCATTCCAATAGAAAAACCAAAAGAATGTGGAAACCAAATATCAAATCTGTAAGGGTTAAGATTAATGGCGGCACGAAAAAGATGCCAGTATGTACAGGATGTTTACGTTCTGGAGCTGTAGAGCGTGCGTAGGCACATTCCATGGGATAACTGACCGGTCTGTGATGACCGGTTATTTTTGTATATTATATATTTGAGTGAAATTTGTTTTTAACTGCAAAAAAGATTATATCCAAGAATAAGACACAAAAGTATTATAAGAATTGCAATAATTCCATTGTCAAGAAAGAGCATTATTGTCATTCCAATAGCTATCCAAAAGAGGATAAAACCTATCATTTTGTGCATAATTACCACCATATTATTGTTCTTGCTTTGAATGAAGCAATAAGTTATACTATATCATATGATATTAATCTGGAAAATAGAATAAAGTGCGCTGACAATAAAAACTTTAGGAATGGAGGACATCTTATGAAAGGAAAAATGAGTACAAATATGGGAAGCATTGTAATAGACCGTGATGTACTTGCAAAGTATGCAGGAACAGCTGCGATGGAGTGTATAGGGATAGTTGGAATGGCTTCTGTCAATGTAAAAGACGGAGTTGCAAGGCTTTTAAAAAAGGAAAATGCTGGCAGAGGAGTCAATCTTTATGTTGTGAACAATAAATTAAAGATAGAGCTTCATATTATTGTTGCGTATGGTGTAAGCATACGTGCTGTGGCACAGAACGTCTTGGAGAATGTCAGATATAAAATAGAAGAATTTACTGGCTTAGAAATAGAGACTATCAATGTAATTGTTGAAGGCGTCAGAATTATGGATGAAGACTGATAGTTAAGGGGGAAAAGGAAAGTGAGTTTAAAATCAATAGATGCAAAAATGCTTCAGAAAATGTTTTTATCAGGCGCCAAAGCATTAGATGAAAAGAAAGAATATATTAACGAATTAAATGTATTTCCAGTGCCAGACGGTGATACGGGCACTAATATGACTATGACTATTATAGCTGCTGCCAAAGAGGTAAGCAGTCTTGATAATCCTACTATAGACCAGCTCGGAAAGTCTATTTCAAGTGGTTCACTTAGAGGCGCAAGAGGTAACTCTGGCGTTATTATGTCACAGATTTTTCGTGGCTTTGTAAAGGGAATAAAAGGCAATGAAACACTAGATGTAAATATTCTTGCCAATTCAATACAACATGCTGCTGATACAGCATATAAAGCAGTTATGAAACCAAAAGAGGGAACAATTCTTACGGTTGCACGTGCTGGTGCAGATAAGGCGATGGATTTGATAATAAATAATGACACAGATGATATTATTGAGTTTTGCGATGCTGTTTTAGAAAGTATGGAAAAAACACTGGCAAAAACACCTGACCTTTTGCCAGTACTTAAACAGGCAGGAGTTGTAGACTCAGGCGGCGAAGGTCTTATAACATTTTTAAGAGGTGCTATAGGCATATTAAAAGGCAACGTTCCAGATTTTACGATTACAAAAAAACGAAATATTAATATAGTTAAATCAGGTATTAAAGACACAGTTGATACAGATATAAAGTTTGGCTATTGTACAGAGTTTATTATAATGCTTGAGCATGGTGAGAGTCTTGTAGAATCACAGTTAAAAGAGTATTTGCAAAAGATAGGTGACTGTGTTGTAGTAGTGGCAGATGATGGGATAGTAAAAGTACATGTCCACACCAATGACCCAGGTCTTGCTATACAAAAAGCACTGTCATATGGCTCTCTTACAAGTATGAAGATTGACAATATGCGTGAAGAACACAACGAAAAAGTTATACGTGATGCAGAAAAAATTGCAAGGCAGGAAAGTAATCGGAAAGAAACTACAAAGGCACAAAGTGTAAAGCCTAGGAAAAAGATGGGGTTTATAGCTGTGTCTGTTGGTGATGGGCTTGCAGATATATTTCGTGATTTAAAAGTAGATTATATTATTGAGGGCGGGCAGACTATGAACCCTAGTACAGATGATATGCTTAAAGCGATAGACAGTGTAAACGCAGACAATATCTTTATACTGCCTAACAATAGTAATGTAATACTTGCAGCTAATCAGGCTAAAAAACTTACTAAGAATAAAAATGTTATTGTAATACCTTCAAAAAACATTCCACAAGGTATTGCTGCTTTAATTAATTATACAGAAAGCAGTACAGTAGGTGAGAATGAAAAAAATATGACAGAGGAAATGTCTAATATAAAATCAGGGCAAGTAACTTACGCTGTACGTGATACTAATATAGATGGCAGAGATATTAAAAAAGGCGACTTTATGGGTCTTACTGACAAGACAATCGTTTCTGTTGGAATAGATGCAAAAGATGCCGCTAAGAAACTTATAGGCGAACTTATTGACAGCAATTCTGAGTTAGTGTGTCTGTATTATGGTGAAAGTGTAACAGAGGAAGAAGCAGAGGTACTTGCAGATGAGGTAGTTGCAGACCATAATGGTATTGATGTAGAAGTACAGTATGGTGGACAGCCTGTTTATTCTTATTATATATCTATTGAGTGAAAAGGTGGATGTAAAGAACAGTGGAACTTAATGACAGCATAAGAAATATTAAGGGTATTGGACAAAAAAGTGAGAAGCTCTTTAATAAACTGGGGATTAATACAGTGGAGGAGCTTCTTTGCTTTTATCCAAGAGAATATGATATTTTTGGGGAGATTGAGCATACTTCATCGGCATCTGAGGGAAAAACTTTAATAGTAGAAGTATGTTTAAATAAAAAACCTGTACTTACAGTGCATGGAAATCTTAAAATAGTAAAGGCAAGTTTTAAAGATGCGCATGGAAGCATTACCGCAGTATGGTTTAATATGCCATTTATGGCGAAAATGCTTCGTATGGGGATATATTATATACTGCGTGGCAAAGTGTCAAACAGAAATGGTTTTTTAGAGCTTTGCCAGCCAAAGATTTTATCAAGACAGGAATATAGTAATCTTACAGGAAAGATGGTTCCAAGATATCGTCTTACGAAAGGTCTTACAGATAATGCAATTATAAAGGCAGTATCATTTGCACTTAAAGAAACAAATTTAAATAGTGATTTTTTATCATCAGATATAAGAAAAGAATGTAATATTATAACTTGGAAAAAAGCGATATCAGCAATACATTTTCCAAAAGATAAGAATGAGTGCATACAGGCCAGAAGAAGACTTGCTTTTGATGAATTTTTCTTCTTTATGCTCGGGCTTGAGCAGTTAAAAAAGAACAAAGATAAAGTTGTTTCAAAGTATGTTATGAATAAGAGCAAAAAGTCATCAATGCTTGAAAAATCGCTTCCGTATAAGCTTACAACGGCACAGAAAGCAGCATGGGATGAAATAAAACAGGATATGACTTCAGGGAAAGTTATGAATCGGCTTATACAGGGAGATGTAGGCTCAGGCAAAACAGTAATAGCTGTACTTGCACTCCTTATGGCAGTAGAAAACGACTATCAAGGTGCAATAATGGTTCCAACTGAGGTACTTGCCACACAGCACTATGAAACTTTTCGTACATTACTTGACGGATTTGAAATAAAGATAGGACTTTTGTCTGGTTCAATGACAGCAGCACAGAAAAGAGATATATATATACAGATAAAAAATCATACCATTGATATAGTTATTGGTACACATGCACTTATACAAGAAAAAGTAGAATTTGAATGTCTAGGGCTTGTGGTAACTGACGAACAGCACAGATTTGGAGTAAGACAAAGACAAGCTCTTTGTTTAAAGGGCAGTGAACCACATATGCTTGTAATGAGTGCAACGCCTATACCTAGAACACTTGCAATAATACTTTATGCAGAGCTTGATATTTCAGTTATTGATGTAATGCCTAAAGGAAGACTTCCTATAAAAAATTGCGTAGTTAATACAAACTACAGAAAACAGGCTTATAAGTTTATTAATCAAGAAGTAAAAGCTGGGCATCAGGCATATATAATATGCCCTATGGTAAATGAAAGTGAAAATATAGAAGCTGAAAATGTCATAGACTATGCCAATATGCTTAAGGAAAACCTGCCATCTAGAATAAGAATTGCTTATCTTCATGGTAAGATGACCCAGGCACAGAAAAATAAAATTATGGAAGACTTTGTAAAACATGATATTGATGTACTTATATCTACTACAGTTATAGAAGTAGGTATAAATGTGCCAAATGCCACAGTGATGATGATTGAAAACGCAGAGCGGTTCGGGCTTGCACAGCTCCATCAGCTTAGAGGCAGGGTTGGAAGGGGCAGTGCACAGTCATATTGTATATTTGTATCAGGAAATAATTCCAAAGAAACGATGGACAGGCTTTTGGTGCTTGGAAATTCCAATGACGGTTTCTACATAGCTAAACAGGATTTGAAAATGAGAGGACCTGGTGATTTCTTTGGCATACGTCAGAGTGGAGAATTTGATTTTAAGCTTGCAGATATTTATCAAGATGCAGATATACTTATGGAAGCAAGAAAAGCAGTCATGCATTTTGATAAAAGTGATATACAGGATTTTCCAACTAATAGATTGATTTTTAAAAACAATAATAGTAGAATGTGATTGACAAGTTTTAACTGTTTTGGAAGGAGAGTTTATGGCAGAAACACTTTATTCAGATGAAAAGTTATTTGAGCTTGGAAAAATAAATTATGATAAGCTTGTTTTATATTGTACAAGAATAGAGGAAAAGGGGTTCTGGAGCCAGGCAGAACAGGTTATGAAACAGTCAAGTACAGAAATTTTGGATATTTATGTGCAGTCAGTGCTTATGAATCTTGCGGTTTACTGTGGAGAAATTTTAGACAGTCAGCGTGAATTTATGTATGTAATCACAGTAACTAATCCACTTCTCATACCAGAAGAAGGCAAGATAAAAAGGTCAGTTTATAACGAAAGCAGGCGTTTTTATGAATTACCTCCTGTGCTTATACAGCTTTGTGGACTGTACGATAAAAAAAATAACGCAGATATGACAGAATATTTTCTTGATGCATTTTTAAATATTCTTTTATGTATGGCTTACTTAAATCATGGCAAAAATGTAAAGGTAAATGATTTTATACAGAAATATTACGAAAAAATAAGTAACTTTATTCTTGATAAAGGCGCATACAATTATCAAGAATATATTAAGAAAAAGCTTTCTTCTGGCGATATAAAATGTGAATTAGTGTGGTTTAAGGAGCAAAGCGTTCAGGTACCAAAAGCTCCTGTCAATCAAAAGGCTAAGAAAAAACTTGATAAAAATAAAGAAGAGGCTGAAAGAGAAGAGAAAAAAAGAAAACAAAGTGAAAAAGAACGCAGAAAATTAAAAGAAGCTTTTTTTAAGCGTGTTGAAGAAGATGCAAAACTTGAAGAAATTGCAAGACAGAGAGAAGAAGAGCTGGCAAGAGAGCAGTTTCTTGCAGTAAAGAATCGCATAAAGGAAAGAGAGAGGGCTGAAAGTGAGGCAAAGGAGAAACGTATAAAAGCCTTGATGGATGAATTAGATGCACTAGTTGGGTTAAAAGATGTAAAAGGTGAGATACAATCCTTAACAAACCTTATAAAGATACGCAAGCTACGTGAAAAGATGAATATGCCTGTTATGGATATGTCATATCACATGGTGTTTACAGGAAGTCCAGGAACAGGAAAGACTACAGTTGCACGCCTTGTAGGAAAGATTTATAAGGCACTTGGCATACTTTCAGATGGCAAAATGATTGAAACTGACCGCTCAGGGCTTGTAGCAGGATATGTTGGTCAGACAGCAATAAAAGTACATGAAGTTGTCGAACAGGCAATAGGTGGTATACTTTTTATAGATGAAGCATATTCACTTGTAAATTCTGATGTGCCAAATGATTTTGGAGGAGAAGCTGTAGATGCACTTGTAAAGCTTATGGAAGACAATAGAGATAATCTTGTAGTAATAGTTGCTGGGTATACAGAAGAGATGAAAAAATTTTTAAAGAGTAATACAGGTCTTATATCAAGATTTAACAAGTTTATTAACTTCCCTGATTACAGCAAAAACGAGCTTATAGATATTATGGATGTTATGGCAAAAGATGCAGGGCTTGTTATTGAAGAAAATGCCAAAAAGCGTGTTTTAGAGCAGCTTGACAGTATGGAAGAGGGAGAATGGGAAGACTTTGGCAATGCTCGTGGTATAAGAAATATGTTTGAAAAGATTGTTACTAACCAAGCAAATAGGCTTGTTTTGCTTGATAAACCTGAAAGAGAACAGCTTATGACGATAGTAGCAGAAGATATTTGACCTAATTTAGTATATATGTTATAATATAGCGATTAATTTAAGTGGAGGCTATATGAAAGTTATAGCAGGAAAAGCAAGAGGAATGAACCTTGTGACGCCGAGAGGAAGACATACAAGACCGACAACTGGCAGAATAAAAGAGACACTGTTTAATATAATACAGGCAGATGTGCCAGAGAGCTGTTTTCTTGATTTATACAGCGGCAGCGGAAGCATTGCTATAGAAGCATTAAGCAGAGGAGCTAGAGAGGCTGTTTTGGTAGATAATAATAAAGAAGCAGTGATGTGTATAAGAGAGAACCTTAAAAAAACAGGTTTTAGCGATATGGCATATGTAATGCAGTTAGAAGCAATGCAAGCATTAAAAAAACTTAATGACAACAGAAAAATTTTTGACATAATATTTATAGATCCTCCATATGGAAAAAGCTTTGAAAAAGAAGCAATAAACTTCCTGTCTGATTCGTCACTTATAAAAAAAGATACACTTATTATAGTAGAAACTTTAATAAATGAAGATATATCATATATTGAAAATTTTTCATATACATTAGAGAAAGTTAAAGAATATAAAACAAATAAGCATATATTTTTAAGGATATAAAGGGTTATGGCAACAGCAGTTTTTCCGGGAAGTTTTGACCCGGTTACATTAGGGCATATGGATTTGGTAAAAAGGGTTTCTGGTATGTTTGATAAACTTATAATAGGTATTCTTACTAATAGCAGTAAAGAACCGCTTTGTACAGTAAAGGAGCGGATACTAATATTAGAAGAGCTAACAAAGGACATGCCAGGTGTAGAAGTAATGTCGTTTGACGGTCTGCTTGTTGATTTTGTAGACAAGACAAGAGCAGATGTAATTATAAGAGGGATAAGGAACTCAATAGATTTTGAATATGAACTTCCATTAGCACAGGCAAATTATAAACTCAATAGCAAAGCAGATACTTTATTTCTTGCGACACTACCTGAACATTCATACATAAGTTCAAGTGCAGTAAAGGAACTTATCAGATATAAGAGTGATATAAGTGCATTTGTACCTGATATAGTCTATAAATTTATAATGCAGAAATTTAATTATATAAATTAATAGCAATGCCTTGATTGGGAGTTTATGTCTATACGACAGATAGGAGTATACATATATGCAGGTTAGTAGGATTGAGCAAAAAATAGAAGATATTTATGCATTTATAGAGAGTTGTAGAATGCAGCATTTATCAACTACAAAAGTAGTTGTACCGAAAAATGAATTGTATGATTTGTTAGATGATTTAAGACGTGATGTTCCAGATGAAATCCGGAGATATCAAAAGATACTTAATCAGAGAGATGCAATTATTGAAGATGCAGAGGCAAAAGCAAATGAAATACTTGTAGATGCAAGGGAACAATATAAAGGGATGGTTGAGGAACACAATATAATGCAACAGGCTTACCGACAGGCTGAAGAGATGGTACAACAGGCTGCGCAAAAAGCGGAAGAAATTGTTGAAAATGCTAGGCGACAGGCACACGAGATAGGAAATGGTGCTATTTATTATACAACAGATATGCTTGATATGGCAGAAAAAATTATTGCAAGCGCATATGAAAATGCAACAAGTAACTCTAACGCTTTAGAGTCAGCTTTAAGGAGTTACCTTGAGACAATAAGACAGAATAAAGCAGAACTTTTAGCTTCCAATTCTCCTGACGAAAACACAGAGCAGGTGAACGCACCGCTTGCAGATACGAATCCAAATGATGGTAGCTACAGAGGGTGAATAAACTGTTTATAATAAAAGCAGGTTGTATGGAGGCTTAGCTATGAAGACGAAGAATGATGTTGAAGTTGTAATAAATGGTAAGAAATATACTATGAGTGGATATGAGAGCAGTGAGTATTTGCAAAAAATAGCTGCGCATATTAATGAAAAATTTGCTCTTTTTAAAGAGCAGCAAGGTTATAACAGACTTGATACTGATATGCGATATATTATGCTGGCAATAAATCTTTCTGACGATTATCATAAAGCACAGAAGTCGGCAAATGACCTGCGGTTGGAAAATGAAGAAATGGAAAAAGAAATCTTTGATATGAAACATGAGATGATATCAATGCAGGAACAAGTTGATACACTTGAAGCCAAGGTAAAATCCCTTGAAGAAGAAAAGAAAAAAGCGGAGCACCAAGTTATAAGACTTGAAACAGAGCTTGGTGCAAAATCAGATAAATAATAGTTTTAAAGAAGGGACTGTATATTAAGTCCCTATTTCTTGTATAGGAGGTATTATGTATCCAGAGATACTAGCTCCAGCAGGCTCAGTAGAAAGCCTATATGCTGCTGTGAATGCAGGGTGTGACGCTGTTTATATGGGTGGAGCAAGATTTGGCGCAAGGGCTTATGCAGATAATCCGGATTGTGAAAATCTTTTAAGTGCAATAAATTACTGCCATATTCATGGTGTAAAACTTTATATGACTGTTAATACACTTTTAAAGGACAGTGAAGTTAAATGTCTTTATAAATATATAAAACCGTATTATGAGATAGGACTTGATGCAGTAATAGTGCAGGATATGGGAGTGCTTAGCCTATTACATAAATATTTTCCAGACCTTAAACTTCATGCAAGTACACAGATGGCACTTACAACAGGATATAGCGCAGACATTTTAAAAAAATACGGTGTGACAAGAATTATTCCTGCAAGAGAGCTTACAATTTCAGAAATAAAGCAGATAAGGAATACGACAGATATTGAAATCGAAGTATTTGTACATGGTGCACTCTGTTATTGTTATTCTGGGCAGTGTCTTTTTAGCAGTATGCTTGGCACAAGGAGCGGCAATAGAGGAAGGTGTACACAGCCATGTAGATTGCCTTATTTTATTGATAATAAAGGTAATAAATCACAAAGTTATATTTTAAGTATGAAAGAACTTTGTACTCTACCATATATTGGGGAACTTATAGAGGCAGGAGTTAGTTCATTTAAAATAGAAGGCAGAATGAAGCGTCCTGTATATACTGCATTTGTGACATCTATATACAGAAAATATGTCAATCTTTATAAAGAGCTTGGAAAGAGTAGTTACAAAAGATATATAGAAGATAATAAAGAAGAGTTTTTGTATGATATAGATATGCTTGCAGAGGTATACAACAGAGAAGGCTTTACATGTGGCTATCTTAGTGGAAAAAAAGAGGATATGCTTGCCTCTATGCGTCCAAATCACGGTGGCGTATGTGTTGGTCAAGTAGTTGGCAAGAATAAAGGAACGTTTAAATATAAGTTGTTTAAAGATATAAATGCACATGATGTTGTTGAAACCAGAGATGGCAGTATGAAGTCTGGATATGAATATACAACTGGCTCAGACAGAAAAGCTGGAGAAATTGTAGAGGCAAAATTTAAAAAAGGATGCATTATTAATAAGAAAGATAAGGTGTATCGCACAAAGAATGCCACGCTTTTAGATGATATAAAGAGCAGATATATAGATAATAATAAAAAAGTTATTATAACAGGTATTTTTAAGGCTGCGTGTGGAGAGAAACCATGCCTTTTTGTAAAAAATGCGGCAGGGATAGAAGCTGTGGTATATGGTGATATCTGCCAACGTGCACAAAAAAGTGCCGCTACTAAAGCAGCAGTTGAAAAAAGTATTTTACAGACAAAAGACACCGAATTTGAATTTGGACGGCTTGAAGTTTTAATAGATAGTGATTTATTTTTGCCAGTAAGTCAACTTAAAAATATGCGCAGATTGGCACTTAATAAACTTCGTGACAATATAATTGACAGTTACTTACGCAAATCGTTATATACCCCTTGCAATATAGAGCAATACAATAATAAAACTATAACACCTTTAGTATATAAAGCATCTATAATGACTATGTCGCAGTTAGATGCAGTTCTTAATAGTATTAATAACATTAAAATTTCAGAAATTTATATAAAAACAGAACTTTTAGAAGAAGAGAATATTAGAGAAGCATTTTTAAAAGTAAAATCATCTGGTATGCGCTGTTGTATAGTTATGCCACATATTTTCAGACACAGCACTTGGGAATATGAAAAAAAGTGTGTAGAAAATGGCAGCAGTATATATGGTATGCAGTGGGATGGATATATTATAAAAAACTTTGAAGAGTATGTATTTCTTACAGAGATTGTAGGTATAGATTCAGGCAATATAATTACAGATTCGGGATTATATATAATGAACAGCTCTTCTAGCATGTTTTGGAAAGAGCTTGGAGTGACAAAGCATACAATGCCATTTGAGTTAGAAATTTCTGAAATGAAAGATATCGCTAAAGTATCAAATATGGAAGCAGTTATATACACACATGTGCCTCTTATGGTTTCAGCACAGTGTACAGTTTGCAATATGAAAGGCTGTAAAAAAGATTTTGGCACAGATATAAGCAGCACAATAATATATGATTTAGATGGTAAAGAGTTTACAGTAGTCAATTATTGTAAATACTGTTACAATGTAATTTATCAGAAAGAACCAATTTCTATTATAAATTGTATAAATAAACTTTCTGATATAGGCATAAGCGGTTTTAGATATGATTTTACAATAGAAAGGGCGGAGGAAGTAAAAAAGATATTGTCAGGCAAATATAGCAAAAGGACTAATACAGGACACTACTTTGACAGAGTTAAGTAAGATAAAATTGGAGGCATAGTATGAGTAAGAGGGAAGCGGCTAAAAAATTAATCAAATTATTTGGAGATATGAATATTATAGGCGTATTTCATTCTATACTTGTAGAAACCTCCAAATATATTATAATAATACTATTTGCAGTGTATACATGGCGCTGTTTTACGATATTTTTAGGCAATAACACTGAGAGAAAAGAAAAAATCTATAAAAAGCAGAAACGAATTATGTATATTATACATTTTATATGTTCATTAGTGCTGTTTTTAAATAGTCTTGACTATAAAATTATAATATACTATTTCCTACAGTTTGCTTTCTTAGTAATTGTAGGAAAAGTTTATCCATATGTATATAAAGGTATGTCCAAAACTGTTCTTAGCAATATGCTTATGCTTCTTACAATAGGTTTTATAATGCTTGAACGTCTGGGAAGTGACTATATTATAAAACAGATGATATTTACCGCATCAATATGTTTTGTAAGCCTTTTAATACCTTTTCTTATAGAAAAATTTAACTATTTTGACAAATTTGGCTGGGCTTATGCAATAATTGGAATAGTAATGCTTGCACTTGTCTTTGTTATAGGAAAAGAAAAATATGGTGCAAGAAACTGGATTATCATAGGCAATTTTGCATTGCAGCCATCTGAATTTGTAAAAATAATATTTGTATTTTTTGTAGCGGCGATATTTGCGTACTCTACAAAATTCGCTGATGTGGTCAAAGTATCAATATTTGCAGCAGTTCATGTACTTATACTCGTTGCAGAGAGAGACTTAGGTGCAGCACTCATCTTTTATATAACATATATTGTTATACTTTACGTTGCAAGCAGGAATATTTTTTATATTTTGGCAGGATTTGGCGCAGGCTCTGTTGCAGCAGTTGCAGCTTACTATTTATTTACACATGTACAGACAAGAGTAATAGCTTGGAGTGACCCATGGAGTCATATAGATTCAGCAGGATATCAGGTAGCACATTCACTCTTTGCTATAGGTACAGGTGGGTGGTTTGGCATGGGACTTGGCGAAGGAATGCCAAAAGCAGTACCTGTAGTGGAAAGTGATTTTATATTTTCGGCAATTTGCGAAGAACTTGGCGCATTTTTTGGACTTTGCCTTATTTTTATAGAAATAAGCTGCTTTATTATGTTTGTAAATATATCTTTAAAGATGCAGAGAAAATTTTATAAGCTTATAGCTGTTGGACTTGCCATAGAATATATTTTTCAGGTATTTCTTACAATCGGCGGTGTTACAAAGTTTATACCATCTACAGGTGTTACCCTGCCGCTTGTAAGCTATGGCGGCAGTTCTATAATAAGCACAATAGTTTTATTTAGTATAATACAGGGTATGTATGTTTTAAATGGCGTTAAGGAGGCAGAAGATGTTAAAGAGGCAAATAGCAGAAAAAGGAAAAAAACTGCAAGAGGAGCATAACAGTGAAACACTTTTTTCTCGCATTGCAGATAAAATTAAAGAGATAAGTGCTATAGATAGTAATATGGGAAAATATGGCAATGTACAGATTGTAATGGTGACATATGCAGTTGTAGTTGTATTTTTGTGTATGGCAGGATATCTTGTGTATTTTATGATAAATGACAGCAGTGAAGTTATCAATAACCCTTATAATAAACGCAGAAATATTCTTGCAGAGCGTGTTGTGCGTGGAAGTATATATTCAGCAGATGGCAAAACCCTTGCTAAAACTGTTACAGAAAGTGATGGCACTGAAAAAAGGGTATATCCCTACAACGATATCTTCTGTCATGTTGTTGGCAGAATGTCAAACAGCATGACAGGAGTAGAGATGTCACAGTGTTATCCGCTCCTTACATCACATTCTAATCCATTTAAACAGCTTGCCAATACATTTCGCAGTGAGAAAAATAAAGGTGATAACGTATATACAACACTAAATGCAGGCTTACAGCAAGTGGCATATAATGCACTTGGTAATTATAAAGGTGCAGTAGTTGCCATCGAACCATCAACAGGCAAAGTGCTTGCAATGGTATCAAAGCCTGGATATGACCCTAATACTGTATCATATGAATGGGATAACCTTATAGAGAATGAAAATTCTAACTCACCTCTTTTAAACAGAGCGACACAAGGACTTTATCCCCCTGGCTCTACATTTAAAATAATGGTTGCAATGGAGTATATAATGGAAAATCCATCTTCTTATAAGAAATATTCATATAAATGTATGGGTTCAGACTCCTTTGATGGCAATGTCATCAACTGCTACGGACATGAAAGTCATGGAGAGCTAGACCTTGACCATTCACTTGCAAAGTCATGCAACGCAGCATTTGCTGATATAGGAATGTCACTTGACATAAATTCATTTAAAAAACTTTGCAGCAAATTTATGTTTAATAAAGAATTGCCTGTAAAGTTTGAGTATAACAGGAGTAAATTTTTACTAGATAATAAATCTGATATAGCAGAATGTGTACAAACTATGATAGGACAAGGCAAAACAACAATTACTCCCTTGCAGAATGCGTTAATAACTGCTACAATAGCTAATAAAGGAGAAATGATGATTCCTTACGTTGTAGACCATACAGAAAATGAAACAAACGATATAGTAAAGACTTATCAGCCAATTTCAAATGGCCAAATTATAAGCAAAAAGACCGCTAATATAATAGGAAAATTTATGGAGTCTGTAGCTTTATATGGGACAGGTTCATCTTTAAATAGTTTTTCTTACCGTGTGGCAGGAAAGACAGGCTCAGCTGAATTTGACTCAGAAGGTAACTCACATGCGTGGTTTATTGGCTATGCACCAGCTAAAAATCCCAAAATTGCAATTAGTGTGATAGTAGAAAGTGCTGGAACAGGAAGTCAATACGCAGTGCCAGTTGCAAAAGAGATGTTTAGAGAGTACCTTGGAAATTAATAGAATTATTTTTTTGGAAGTTGCAAATATCTATCAAAAGGGTTATACTATATTAATGATGTTCACACCAACCAGGAGGATTGGCAATGATTGAGGCAATTAGCTGTGGCGGTGTGGTTATTTTCAGGGGGAAAATTTTGCTGCTGTATAAGAATTATAAAAATCGTTATGAAGGATGGGTTCTTCCAAAAGGAACTGTTGAGGAGGGTGAAGAGTATAATGAGACTGCATTACGTGAAGTAAGGGAGGAAACCGGAGTATCGGCTAATATAATTAAATATGTTGGAAAGAGCCAGTATAGTTTTAGTACACCAAAGGACATAGTAACTAAAGATGTCCACTGGTATCTTATGATGTCTGACAGTTATTATAGCAAACCACAACGCGAAGAATATTTTGAAGATTCAGGGTATTATAAATACCATGAGGCATATCATTTATTAAAGTTTTCAAATGAAAAGCAGATGCTGGAAAGAGCATATGGAGAATACATTGATTTGAAAAAAGGCAATTTATGGGGAAACCGCAAGTATTTTTAAAGTTCAATTTACTTGACACAGTAATCCAAAAGATATATAATCAGTTATAGAAGTCGTAGTTAAATATAGTAAATCAACGACTGACTAAAGAAGAGCTGAGTTTTCTAAGCAGTTTCTTTTATGTGACACTGGCAGATTTAATGATGCATCTTTCAGTTAAGGAACTGTATAATAATTTATGTAAGGGAGAGTGACCATGGGAAATAATATTTTAATAGTGGATGATGCTGCATTCATGCGGATGATGGTAAAAGATATCTTAACAAAAGGTGGCTATAACGTTGTTGGAGAAGCAGAAAATGGTCTTGTTGCAGTTCAAAAGTACAGTGAATTAAAACCAGACCTTGTTACACTTGATATCACAATGCCAGAGATGGATGGTATACAAGCACTAAAAAAAATAAAAGAAGTAGATGCTGGAGCTAATGTTATTATGTGTTCTGCAATGGGACAGCAGGCTATGGTTATTGAAGCCATCCAGAATGGAGCAAAAGACTTTATAGTTAAGCCATTTCAGGCAGACAGAGTTCTTGAAGCAGTCCAGAAAGTTATTGGTTAGTATCCAATACATATATATTTATAAAAAGCGCTTAAAACAAGATATAATTCTTGCTTTAAGCGCTTTTTAAAATGCCGGTGGCGGGACTTGAACCCGCACTCCGTTACCGGAAATAGATTTTGAGTCTACCTCGTCTGCCAATTCCAACACACCGGCAAATATAAATGTAAAACACTTACAACAGTTGATATTGTACCATCATTTTGTACTGTTGTCAAACAGAAAATTTTACATTTTTAGAAGTTACTGCTACATATCCC
>DESG01000050.1:32458-33468 GCA_002361175.1 Lachnoclostridium sp. UBA3320
TTCTTTATTATATCTATTACCTCTGTTTCCGTAAGCTGTGTTTTTTTAGCTATTTCTTTGGTATCTAAATTCATTTCATAATACGCATAGACCATTCCATTTTTCATACCTTCCTGTTTGCCTTCTTCCCTGCCTTCACGTTTGCCTTCACGTCTGCCTTCACGTCTGCCCTGTTCAAGACCTTCTTCCCATGCATCTTCCCTGTTATATTTTAAGGCATCTTCTATATTCCATTCTTCTAACATAAGACTCATCATCTCTTCACTCCTCTCTTCTATAAAATCAGCAAGTATACCTTCTCGCCTGCACCATTGTATAGCCTCTTTAAGTGCATCTGTAAAAGTATAGCCTGATGTATGTTTCAGTTCCTCTGCTTTTTTTACAAAACTAATATAACCACCAAGAATATTATTCTTTTCTTCACTGGTTATAACTTTTACTTTAAGCTGTAAAAACTCATTGTCTTTATAACCCTCTGGGAATGCATCTTTCAAATACATATACTCCCCACATTCACTATTCCCTGTGTATATAACATAAAATTCAGGTGCTGGCAGTTCTATTTGTTTGCTTGAATATAGTGCTTTCATAATACCTTTTTCTTTTATTATTTTCTCATATTCCTCCACTATGTAGAAAAGCAGTCTTACAGGCATATTTGGATTTAATGTTGACTGGTGTTCCGAAAGCACAAGAAGTTTATCTCTTATTTTAATTGCTGCATCATTATATCTACGTATCAGCAGCACATTTTTAATTGTCATTACTTCAATATCATTCACTGTCACTTCTGTATCTTCAGGGTGGAGTACTTTATATAGTTCTAACAGATTTTCCTTACTACTAAACAATACAGTAAAAAAAGAATCTTTATATTTAACATTTGGTATTGTGCCAGAATCTTTCTCCATATAGCTAATATCCTCCATTTTTATTAATTATGCCATTGTTTACAAGTTTGTAATTTATTAATACTTAAATTAGAAGTTACTGCTACATATCCCTTTTCT
>DESG01000084.1 GCA_002361175.1 Lachnoclostridium sp. UBA3320
TTAGAAGTTGTACTATATATAGTATAAATATATCATATATAGTACAAAAAAACAATAAAAACTTTTTTAAAAAATTTCAAAATTATGCTTGATATTTACATCGAATAGGTGTATTAATTTATAACCTTATCTTTTGCCTCCTTAATCGTGCTGTATTTATTATATCCGTTATAAGAGATTAGTAAAGTGCCAAATTGCTTGAATAGGACAATCCCATTTTTTCATACACTAAAGTAATTAATTATAAAGGGAGTTAATTTATGAGAACAGTTATACATAGTACTAACGAGCATAAAATTGGCACTGTTACATACTATGTTGTTTCTAAGCAAAGTGAAAAAGCTATAGAAACTTTAAACAAAAAGATAGAAACTTTAATTAAAAAAGATATGCTTGAAACTCTTGCAAAACGGCATTTAAAGGAGAAATCATGTTAAATTCAGACAAAATTACAGCTCTCTATTGTAGACTTAGCCAAGAAGATTTACAAGCTGGAGAATCTGGCAGTATACAAAATCAAAAAATTATATTGCAAAAATATGCAGAAACGCACAATTTTGTTAATACAAAATTTTTTATTGATGATGGTGTATCAGGCGTGAGTTTTGAGCGCAAAGGCTTACAGTCTATGTTATATGAAGTAGAAGCTGGACATATTGGAACAGTCATAACAAAAGATTTATCTCGTTTAGGACGTAATTATCTAAAAACTGGTGAACTGATAGAGATTATTTTTCCTGAATATGAAGTGAGGTATATCGCTATAAATGATGGTGTAGATACTGCAAGAGATGACAACGAATTTACTCCATTAAAAAATTGGTTTAATGAATTTTATGCACGAGACACAAGTAAAAAAATCCGCACTGTAAAGCAGATGAAAGCTCAAAAAGGTGAACGTGTCAATGGTGAATATCCATATGGTTATTTAATAGACCCAAATGATAAAAACCATTTGATACCAGACCCAGAAACTGCCCATATTGTAAGACAGATTTTTGCTCTTTATGTCAAGGGAGAGCGTATATGTGATATTCAAAAATGGCTTATTGATAACAAAATATTGACAGTTAGTGCACTGCGTTTTAAACGTACTGGACAGGCAAGATATTATAATGCTTCACTTATGCCCTACTCGTGGCCAAGCAAAACAATCTATGATATACTTGCAAGACAGGAATATATAGGAAATACTATTACTGGAAAAACTTACAAAGTATCTTACAAGTCTAAAAAAACCAAAAAAAATCCACCAGAAAAACGTTATTTTTTTTCAGATACACATGAAGCACTTATTGACAGAGAAACTTTTGACCTTGCACAAAAAAGGCTTTCTACTAGACATCGCCCTGCCAAATCAGAAAAAATTGATATTTTTTCTGGGCTTTTATTCTGTGGTGACTGTGGACATAAAATGTATTTACAACAAGGTGTTAATGTACCAGAACATAAACACGCCTACACCTGTGGCAGCTACCGCAATCGCCAGAGAAAAATAACACAATGCTCTACACACTATATACGCAAATCTGTGCTTATGGAACTTGTACTTTCTGATATGCAAAGAGTGTTCTCTTTTGCAAAAGACCATGAAAATGAATTTATCAAGACCTCTATAAAGTTAAGAAATAAAGAAATTGTAAAAGCAGCAAAGCAGGAACACAAAGAGCTTGCTGCGGCAAAGGCACGTCTAAAAGAAATAAATACAATTTTCCTCAAAATGTATGAAGACAATGCTTTAGGGAAACTTTCTGATGAGCAGTTTTTCTCTATGACTTCTCACTATGAAGAAGAAAAAAATTCATTAAAAGAATGTATTGCTACTTTAGAAAAGCAAGAAAGTGTTGGTGACGAAAAAAACTTTGTTCAGTTGGTAAAAGCATATACACAGATAGAAGAGCTGACATATGAGAATGTGCATGAATTTATTGATTATATTTTGATATATGAATTAGATAAGGAAAATAACACTCGCAAGATTGAAATATTTTATAATTTTGTTAATAAAGGTATGTGCACTGATTAGGAAATATATAAAAAATAATTGTTGTGGAGTGTCAAAAGATATGTTATAATCTCAAACAAGCAATCGTGTTACAGGGTGCGTTGGCCTCATTCTAAAAAGAATGGGGGTGATGCTATGAAAAAGAGAAAACATAAGAAACACAAGATACATATTTCTCTTATGGAGTTGCTTACATTTGGCATATTCCTTCTGGCATTGCTTACATTCGTGTTTACGTTTTGTAAGTAGTCATACATAGCAAAAGCCACCCTTGTACTTTGGTCGAGTGTCAGGGTGGCATTGCTATCTAATCAATCCGGTCAACCCCTTGTGGGCGGTTGCTTTTTCATTTTGTATTTATAATATAGCATATCCAGTATTTGTTTGCAAGTTCTTTTTAACAAATCGTAGTTTAAAAGGAGGATACATATGGAATTTGGCTGGATTAATATATTTGGCGCAGCTATCGTTATTCTTATTATGATTCCAAACATCATCTATGCAGTAAAGCATAAACAAACAGAAGCAGAAAAAGAGTTTCCCCCATATCTGTCTATATGTGAACAGATTGGAAGATATGGCTGTATTATTTTGATGTGGTTGCCTTTATTTGTATGGAAATTTGGATTTGAAAGTGTAGGAGGGCTTTTTGTTTATCTGATTGCAACTGTGATTTTGCTGCTTGGTTATTATTTATTCTGGGTTAAATATGCTAGAAACAAAACATTGACAACAGCAATGGCTTTGGCTGTTATCCCGACCATATTGTTTTTGCTATCTGGTGTATTGCTCAACCATTGGACATTGGTAGCCTTTGCGGTACTCTTTGGACTTTCGCATTGTAAGATTACCTACTTGACACATAGATAACTTCTCATTTGTCGGGGAAAATCAGAACAAACCGAAAACGGTATCGCTATATAACCCTAGCAAATGTAGCTCCACTGTAACCATCATCACACCATTCATTAACAAGTTCCATTTCCTTATGTGTTTCCATAAACTGTTTTATTATCATACGCTGCCCAATAATACTGTTGCTTTCACCATCAGAAACTTCCTCTTCCCTAGAAATACGCAAGTAAATACCACATTTCATATTGCATCACCTCTTTTTTGTTTAATATTGCTGTGAACATCAACATCAGGCTCTATAATAGGCCTAAAATAAAAGTCCCAGCCTTGAGTTTTTTCCAGTGTAAAAAGAGCCGCACATTCTATAAAATCTGTCGGCTCTTTTTCTTCATTGTAATGGCATGTTACATTCCATTCCACAATATACCTCCAATAATTTACTTAGTATATATTATTCCTATAAGTATAAATTATGCTAATCTATTTCTTCTATACTTTCTACAAATTCCTTTACTTCTTGCCATGCCTGCCGTGATTCGGGCAGCATATCAAGTGCCATTTGAAATACATGAAACATTCCATCATAAATATTTATCTTTACATTACATCCTGCATCTTTTGCTTTCTTTGCTGCATCAACTGAATCACTTAAAAGCATTTCCACACTTCCCACCTGAAAAAGCATAGGAGGCAATCCACTAAATTCCCCAAACATTGGTGATATATATGGATTGTCAGGTTCGTTGTCTGCTATATATTCACCATTGTATATCATACTTTCCCTTGTGTTGCCAAACATAGGGTCAAGTTCATAGTTTGTCTCATAAGATGTACCAGAAGCTGTAAGGTCAGTCCATGGCGACATAAGGACAAGTGCAGCTGGCATCTCTATTGTATTATCTCTTAAATATTCACTTAAAGCAAGTGCAAGTCCTCCTCCTGCCGAATCCCCAGCTAATATTATATTTTTGCCTTTATAGCCAAGCCCAAGCAGCCATTTATATGCAGTTAGGGCATCATGTAGTGCAGCTGGGTAAGGATTTTCAGGTGCAACTCTATAATCAATGGTAAGCACTTTCATACCACCTCGCATATCACTGTAATACTTTGCAAAACTTCTGTACACATTTCTCATTTTTCCAATATAGCCGCCGCCATGAAGCTGCAATATAATACATTCTGAATTTACTTCTGGAGGTGTCAAAAGTTCCATATCAAATTTTTTCATTTTCATATTAAGCACTGAATAATTAGTTGGGCATTTCCATGGAGGTTCTACAAGTCTGCGCCTAAACGTCCCTTTTTTTATTCCTGGCCCTATAAGATGGTCTGATGTCGCCATATTAATTAATTGGCGCATTATTTTTGCTTTTAAACTGATATTTCCTTCGTTCATTTCTGTTCCTCCATACCTATATATAGAATCTACGTTTTAATTCACTTTTTGCTTTTTTTCCGCCTATTACAAGGCATGACGTAAAAATCACTGCAGAAAATCCAAATGTCACCCATGGAAGTAATGGACCTCTCACTCGTCCCAAAAGATACAGTATCATATGCAAAATACTCATTATAAGTGTAAATATCTGCATTAAAAGATAGCTTTGCCAATTCTCATAATTAATAAGCATACATATAAGTATTACAACATCTAGTAATAAAATAATTAATGGTATGCCTATATTAAACGACCAGCCACTAAAGCCAAGTGCAAAATCTATTACGATTACAAGAAGCATCGCTCCAAGCATTTGAACAAATATTTTTTTAATATGTCCATTTCTCTTATTTACTGTGTACTGTAGTGTAAGTATCATGTAAAATATAGCACCGCCAGTTATAACAGACCACTTTATTCCATAATAATTATAATAATTAATCACTATTAAAAATATTTCAAGCACTACTGCAAAATAGCTTACAATATTTATAAATCTTTTAAGAAATCTTGTTTTCTTTCTGATGTCAGGGTAAATATCATCTGTTCCATCGTCATCACCAGATAACACCATTCCACAAAAAAGACAGCTTGTTGTTTCATCATTAATAATTACACCACATCTTTTACATCTATTCATAGTACACCCCATTACTTTCTATTGTTACTTCTATACCATGCTGCGCCAGCAGACTGAAAAAACATCTCTGTACAGATACATCTGCAAGTATAGATGTAAATGTAAAAACTAACTCTCCATTATAAGAAACCACAGCGCCTTTGATATTTTGCCCTGTAGACACAGATATCATAGTGTAAAAACGTTTAATGTAATCCTTATATGCATCATCTATATCTATACTGCCTATATTTGTAAGCGTAGTAGTTCCAGCTTTAGCAGATGACCTGTATACAAAACGCATTGCAAGCTTCTTAATGAAAAATGGCACAAAACGCAAAAATATATTTTTTTGATTGGATACATTATATGAAAAAAGTTCTTCCAGATGCTCTTTATTTATCTGGCTTCTAAGACTGTCCTTAACTTTTGCAAGAACTTCTTCAAATGTATAGTCATCTTTATCTGCTTCAAATAGCGAACTTACCATAACAAAGAAATTTCTTGTAGTCATTGAATTAAAAAATGGTCTTAAATTTACAGGAACGCAAGTAACTACTGGTCTGGCACTTAACTGTTTGTGCAGACATTCACAATAAATTGAATAGGTCATAACCCCTACAAGATATTCATTTATACTAACTCCAAAATGTTTACACACTTTTTTTACATCTTCAAGCGGCATAATTCCATGTATTACACCAAGCTCACCAGCAAAAAGTTTCTCTCCTTTAACCTCGAAGGCACGTGCAGTTTTGTAGCCCTTAGCATGGCTCTTTCTATAATTTTTCAAATAACTATCTTCTGTATTAAGTGATGTAGCGTCAGACAATCCATCACGCTCCTGTTGTGCAAGTTCTGGATGTTTTATACGCAAATACTGGTATGCAAGTTCACGCAGAAAATTAATGCCTCCCATTCCGTCAGCTAAAACGTGAAAAACCTCAAGATTAATCCTTTTTTTATAGTATGTCACTCTGAAGAGATAATTATTATTAGGATATGGCTCAATATATCTACATGGATAATCATTTTCAATTTCAACAAAAGGTGCTCTTTTATTATTCGTTTCAAAATAATACCAAAAAACACCTTTTCTCATGTGAACATTAAATGTGTCAATTTCAGGCAAAATCATATCAAGTGCTTTTTGCAATATCTTTCTATCAATTTCTTCATCTAAATCAACAGATATCCTGTACACATTTGTCATTGTATGCGTGGCAATAGCAGGAAAAAGATTAGCTGTGTTGTCAAGCTTTTGCCAGTTTGTTTTTTTTGCTTTTTTTCCCATTAAAAAAACCTTTCTATCAAAAAATTTTTATTTTGGTAAGCATTGTACCAAGCCGCTAACGCGG
>DESG01000096.1 GCA_002361175.1 Lachnoclostridium sp. UBA3320
GTATAATATATATATTACTTTTATATTACTTTTTAATTAAGATTTAGTTCCAAATATAAATTACTGCGAAATTAACTCATACTAATGCCTGTAGATGCTATTGTCGCATTGATACTGCTCTCAATCTGCTTGTCAATATTGTCTATATATCCATCAAAATCAAAATTGTCTACTGCGCTTACACTTGAAACTTGTGCCTGCGAAGAAGATGTTGTATTTTTATTAAGTGCCTGTGCTGCTGATGAAGACTTATCCACAAAATACTGATATATCTCCTGTACTGTTTTATATGAATTAGTAAGTGATTCACCTGTTTCATCTGCCTTTTCAAGCGCATCAGAAAGTTTTTCAGCCATATTTGCCGCTTCGCTTACCTCAGAATTAAGATAAAGCTTTAAAATAGATGAAAAATTTGAAATAGCACCAAGTGAACTTATATCTCCATTGTCTGACATTCCAAGAGCTGAACCAAGCACTGAGGAAAGTCCAGAAGATGAATATGCTTGACTAATTGTGTTCATAAGCCCTGATAAACTATTACCATCTGAAGAATCTGAATAATTTCCTGATAAGGCATTAAGCATAGTACTTGTTGAATTGTGATTTATTAAATACTGATAATATAAATCTTTTTCACTAAGAGAGGATAATGCACTGATAGCTGATAAGTCTGCCATATATAATACCTGCCTTTCATTATTTCTTTATAAAACATATTAACATAAATTAATATTAAAACCAAGACAATTTCGTTACCTGCAATCTATAATTTTAAACTGTATATTTCCATACATTTTATTAATATCTGGAACATATAATATATCTATGCTTTTCAAGCATTGTCCATTTTTCATTGTTTCCCATGTACTTTCTCCATAGCGTTCACATACTGCCCTGCCAATACACTTTTCTGCGTTAAAATCAACTGCATTAAATACTTTTCCCTCGTCTTTAATTTTAAGCCTTGCAATCTGATTTTCTCTGCCGCACATATATACGGATTCCACTATTACGCCACGCTTTGCAAATACAGCTTTTTCATTTGCCTCACCAAAAGGCTCAAGCCATTTAAGCTGTGTTACAAGTTCATAACTTACATCTGAAAGTTTTACTTCTTTGTCAAAGTTAAGTTTTTCTAGCATTTCCTCTGGTTTAAGTGGACACTGTTTATTTAATGTTTCACGAAAATTTATAAGGTTTTCTTCTGGCAGTGAAAATCCAGCTGCCATTGCGTGACCTCCAAATTCAGTTAAAAGTTTTTGGCATTTTACGAGTTCTGACTGCATATGATAGTCTGTGATTGAACGCCCTGACCCTTTTAATCCTGTTTTAGTTTTTGTCAGTATATAAACTGGCCTGTAATACTTTTCACGCACCCTTCCTGCTACTATACCTGCTACACTTTCATGACAGTTTTTAAGATAAAGTACAAGCACAGGTGTCTTTTGTATATTGATTTTTTCAATCTGTTTATCTGCTTCCGCTTCAGCCTCTGCTGTCATATCTTTTCTTTTTTCATTAAGCCTTACAAGCTTACATGCCAGTTCCACTGCTCTGTCTTTATTCTCTTCAAGCAAAAGTTCCATTCCCATAGCGGCATCAGAAAGTCTGCCAGCTGCATTTATACATGGTCCTATTTTAAATCCAATATCTCCAGAAGAAACTTTTTCTGAAAGGTGCAATTCATTTAATAGTGCATTCATTCCTATATTTTTCATAATACTTTTGTCTGAAAGCATTTTTAAACCATTGCTTACAATTATTCTGTTTTCATCAGACAAGGGAACAACATCGCATATTGTAGCTATAGCTACAAAAGGCAGCAGTTCTTCAATATAATTTTTATTATTATACTGGTTAAATATGTAACTTATAACTTTATAAGCCACTCCTGCACCACATAACTGTGAAAATGGATAATGGCACTCTGACTGTTTAGGGTCTACAATAACATCTGCCTCTGGAATAATAAAAATATCATTTTCTGATGGAACCTCATGATGGTCAGTAATAATATATTTAATGCCAAGTTCCTTTGCACGCAGTGCAGCGTCAACAGCAGATATTCCATTATCACATGTAACAATCATATCTATATCATCATTGTATGCTTCATCAACCATATAAGAACGTATGCCATAGCCATCATTTACACGATGTGGAATCCTGTAGTCTGCGCTGCCATCTAGCATTGTGATTGCTTTAACTAGTATATATGAAGACATCACGCCATCAACATCATAATCGCCGATAACTCTGATTTTTTTGCCATTTTTTATATAATCTATTATAAGTTCTCCAGCCTGTTTAATGCCTTTCATAAGTTCTGGCGCATACATCATATCAATGTCTGGAAATAAGTACTTATCCATTGCTTCCCATGTATATAAGCCTCTTTTTACAAGAACTTCTGCAAATATTTCTGTTATATTATAACGTGATGCAATCTTTGAAAAATCAGCATTGCATCTTTTACCTATCCATCGTTTCAAAATATTCCCTCTCTTTTTTTGATTTTAATATCTAGTTTTTTTAATGGTTTAATATCCAGATGATGGACATTCATATTTTAGAAAACATTTTTCACATTGAGGATTTCTTGCGGTACATATACTGCGGCCGAGTGTAATAATATGTAAATTATATAATATCCAATGGTCTTGTGGAAGAATTTTCATTAATTCATATTCAATTTTTTCTGGGTCATCTTCTTTGGTAAAGCCAAGTTTTTTAGAAATTCTTTTTACATGTGTATCAACAACTATACAAGGCTGATTAAAAACATTTCCTCTTATTACATTGGCAGTTTTACGTCCAACACCTGCAAGAGAAACAAGGTCTTCTATAGTTTCTGGCACTTCTGAATTAAATTCTGTTACAAGTCTTTTAGCACAGGCAATTATATTCTTCGACTTGTTTCTATAAAATCCAATAGAGCGAATATCTTCTTCAAGTTCTTTTTGGTCCGCTGCTGCAAATGCTTCTAGTGAAGGATATTTTACAAACAAATCTTTTGTTACTATATTAACTCTTGCATCAGTACATTGTGCGCTAAGAATTGTTGCTATTAAAAGCTGCCATGCACTGTTATGTTCAAGATAGCATATATTATCAGTGCCATATTCATTATCCAACAATTTCATTATCCTGTTTACACGTTCTTTTTCTTTTTTTGTCATGCGTTTTGCCATATCTAATTTATGCCTTTCTTAAATTTTTTCCCATTTGCTAATATCTTTGTTATAGCATGTGCATATCCAATCGTATACTAAATCAAGCCCTTGTTCACTATACTCAAATTCTTTTGTTATCTTAAATTTATCAGGAGTTTTTTCATAGCAAAACGGTTCTGGCCAGATACTTGCGAGCAATTTTTTATTGCCTTCATTATCTGTGGACTGTTCTACTTGGTAACGCATTCCTTTAAAACTAGCTTTTAATTTTGCTTTTTTGTTGTAAAATGATTTAATATCATAAAATGATTTACGAGTGTTCATTTTTCTCCTATCTATAAAAATTGAAATTTTTTAGTTACCTCTTCAATTTCGCCACAAGTCATATTTCCTTCAGGGCATTTTCCATCAATAAAACAACTTGGTCCAAAATAATTAAATAGTTCTGGACAAGATGTCCTTAAATGTTTTAACATTTCAATAGCAATATTTCTTATTTCCCACTGTGCACGTTTACAAGTTCTTAATTTAATAAAATGCATAAGTTCTCTGGCGTTAATGGTTGTCATAATATCCATTAAATTACCACTTAGTGCATAGTAATAGTTATAATATCTCAATGTCTCACTCTGGCTCATTTGTTTTATCATTTTATTTGATTCTTCCAAAGTTTCTTTATAAATTTCAAATAGCTTAGAGTTATTTTTAATTGTATCTGGAACTATAAATTTGCTGTGTTCAATTCCTTGAATAGAAGGAATAATTATAGACTGCATTCTATGTCGTACCATATGTGTAATCCCAGATAATGTTATATTAGAAATCAAAAATGAATATGATAATTGCTCTAGTTCTCTAGGACGTTTTGACGCTATATATTTCTTCAATTCTAAATTGCCGTTTGTATCTGTATGATTTAAATTATAAGCCATATTCAAAATTTTAATAGGTTCAGATGGTTTATTTATTAAACTAACTGTTCCTATTTTGTCAGATTCAATAAAAGATAAGGTATTTTCAATTTTTATTTCTTTTACTTGGGGCTTTGTTATATTATTTTTTATCAATGTAGTTTCCAACTCAAAATTTATACATGGAAAAACCTCACTAACTTGTTCAATTATCTGATTTGCTAAATCTTGCAATTCTGGAATGTCACTTCCACGTCCATATTTAATATCATATATTATATGAACTAATTCACGTGCATTACAAGTACAATAAAAATTGCTATGAAAAGAATAAGGCAGTAAAAAACGAGCATCCTCTTTTGGAATACCGTTTTCTAACATAATGTTATAAGCACAAAATAAGTTGTCCATATATTTACAATATTGATTAAGATTTTCACCTTTTAAATCTGAAGGTATATGATATCCCAGTTTACTAAAATCTACATAACGCCTTGATTTTACTGTAAAAGATGCTAATCTGCATTCTATAAAAAACTGCTCAACAAAAGCTGAAACATCTTTTAATGCAAATGTAAAAATAGCATGTTCAGTTATTGAGGCATGACCAGAACTTAGTACTTTTTTAATTAATTCTTGATTTTTTTCATTACCCTTTGATTTTTCAAAAATCTCTATTGCATTACCTGATGTAGTTGAAATTCTTGCTGCACTAGCACATATTTCTACATTGTTTATATTATAACTTACTAATTTAACCTGTGACCTTTTTTTCATATATACTCCAATCTAAAATTACTTTTCACTCTTCTATATGTTCCATTCCTTGACTTAAAATTGTCAGTACATGGCCATCTGCAAGTGTATAAAGTACATTTTTTCCTTCTTTTCTAAAGCGTACAAGCCGATTTTGCTTAAGTATGCGCAGCTGGTGAGAAATTGCGCTCTGAGTCATATTTAAAATATTAGCTATATCATATACACACATTTCATTTTCAAATAGTACATATAGAATTTTTATTCTTGTAGAATCTCCAAATACTTTAAATAAATCAGCAAGTTCATATAATTCGCTTTCTTCTGGCATTTTATTTTCTATTTCCTCTGCTGTATTAGCATCAATAGTCATATACTCTATTTTTTCTTCCATAATTCTTTACACCTTTCAATTCCCTGTTCAGGAAATTCTTTTGATGTTCTTATATCTAATATGCTATCTGTCTCTGTTAAAGCATTTTGATACCATATCAGAGCTTCTTTATAGTTGCCTATGCTTTCATAATACATACCAAGTTCACAACATATTTCTGCACATGATTCTGTTATGGCATCCTTTAGTGCATTGCCAAAAAAGCCTACTATATCTCCTGTAATGCGGTGGTATCTTGCAAGTACGCACAGAGCTTCTTTGATTTCATCTATACTTCTGTTATCTTGTTCCATTGTCTGCATAAAAGTTGGTGCAGCCTTGCAAAAATCGTTGTCTGTCCCTGAACGGAATAACTCCATTGCATACATATGATGCATTTTTGTAGAAAGCCTGTTTCCTGTTTTAAATATATTTGCCATAGCATCTAAATCCCGACTGGCATGGTCGCCAGTCGGTCTATGTTGTATTTCTATCTCGCTGTCAAATACAACAGGGTCAACACGAAGAGTTTCATGTATAGGGTCAATCCACGTAAAAGTTCTTAATCTTTTATATAATTTGGGTCTGTACTCTTTGTCAAAATTATATACTGTTCCAAGTTCAGGAGGTGTACAATATAACATCTGAACTATCTCTATTTCAGGAATAAGTATGGATTTAAGCCTTTTTAATTTTTCCCTGTTTTCATTGTCAATATATTCATCTGCATCTGCTGTGTATATATATTCCATTGTTGCCTTAGATGATACAAAGTTTCTTGCTTTTGCAAAGTCACCAGTCCATTTACAATCATAAACTTTATCAGTATATTCTAAAGCAATCTCTTTTGTATTGTCTGTTGAACCTGTGTCAGCAATAATAATTTCGTCAACTATATCTGCAAGGCTGTTAAGACATCTTCTTAACACAACTTCTTCATTTTTTACAATCATACATAAGCTTATAGTAACCATATATTTTCTACTCCATTAAATCTTCATCACCATCATTAGTATCTGGCTCAGTGTATAATTCTGTATTGTCATCTCCGCTGTTGTCAGGTTCAGTAACATTGTCAGGCTCTTCATCTCCACCGTCAATATCTGGGTCATTTGCATCACCTGGGTCATATGGGTCATCAGGTTCATCTATTATATCATCAGGTTCATCAGGATTGTCTGGTATATCCGTCCAGTCGTCAGGATTGTCATCTGTCCAGTCATCAGGTTCATCATCTGACCAGTCAGAATCATCATCGGGTTCATCAGGCTCGTCTGTTTGCTCAGGTTTATTCATTTCTGGAGAACTTATATCTCCCTCATCAGGTTCGTTTACATCATCTGGCGTTTCCTGCCATGTATTATCATCATTATTATCATAGTAATTATCATCACCATCATCGGCACCGCTGTACAATTCAAAATCTTTATATTCAAGTCCTTCATGAATCTGCTGCATAAAATCTTCCCATATAGACAGTGGATAAGTTGAACCATATAAGTCAGAAAGTGTCTTTGGTGTATCATATCCTACCCATACTGCTGTGCTGTAATATGGTGTATAACCACAGAACCAGCCATCTTTTTTATCACTTGTAGTTCCTGTCTTACCAGCACAAGCCATATTGCTAAGAGCATGACCTGCTGCTGTACCAGATTTTAAAACGCCAGTAAGTATATTTGTCATCATACGTGCTGCATTTTCTTCATAAACTCTCTTCTCTTTACGTAGTTTATTATTATTTACAATAATATTGCCCTCTGCATCAGTAATTTTTTTAACACATGTAGGGTCACGAAAAACTCCATCATTTTCAAGTGTAGCATAAGCAGATGCCATTTCTACTGTTGTCACACCATTAGTAAGACCTCCAAGAGATGCTGCTGGATAGTAGTCGTTGTCATCTATTCTATTAAAATTCATCTTTAACACATATGACAGACCAACCTTTGGAGTCAGTTCCTCAAACAATTTCCATGCAACAACGTTCTTTGAATGTTCAATAGCATATCGAAGAGGTATTTTCCCAGAATATACGCCGTTTGAATTTCTTGGACCTCCCTCAAAATAAGTATCATCTACTATAGTATCGGGTGTATAATTCCTTTCAAGCTGTGGTGTATATACTGCGATTGGTTTAAAAGAACTTCCTGGCTGACGATAACTTTGAAATGCCCTGTTAAGAGTATATCCAGTTATGGACTTTTGCTTGCGTCCGCCAACTATCGCCACAACGTAGCCATTTTTATTATCTATACACGTTGCAGCACCCTGTAATGTGTATATACCTTCTTTTTTCTCTTTAAAAGCATCAAGTTTTTCATCCACACATTTCTGTAGTAATTTTTGCTTTTTCTTATTTAATGATGTATATACTCTGTACCCACCTGTATATAATAAAGTATGGCATTCATTGTATACTTCGTCATAATTTTTATTATACTCTTCTTCTTCTGCACTGCTGTCAAACTTATACTTAAATTCAAATCCCTGTGCTTTCATAAGTTCTTTAACTGCACATCTTACCGCATATGTTGTTAAATAATTTTGAGTCTTTATAGTTTCTGCTGGATTAAGAACTATATCTTCATAGCTTGCATCGGTATATTCAGCAGCAGATATAACTTCTGCTTCAAGCATTTGCTCTAATATACGTTCTTTTCTTTTATTAGTATTATCAAAATTATCAAAAGGGTCATATAAACTAGGATTATTAGGTATTGAGCACAAAAAAGCTACCTCTGGCAATGTAAGCTCTGCAGCAGATTTGCTGAAATATCCTCTTGCTGCTGCCTCTATTCCATAATAACCATTAGCAAAATACATAATGTTTACATAAAACTCTAGTATTTGATTCTTACTGTACTTTTTCTCCATTTCAAACGCAAGAAAAATTTCTCGTATTTTTCTTTCATATGTCTGTGCATTAGTTAGAAATACAAGCTTTGCTGTCTGTTGTGTAATTGTACTGCCGCCACGCTGAATTTTCTCTCCCTTTATCTTACTTTTAACAAGCAATGCCGCCGCCTTAAAAGTTGACAACAGATTAACTCCGTCATGTTCGAAGAAATCTCTGTCTTCTGTCACAATTAATGCATCTTTTACACTTTGTGGTATTTCGTCAAATGTCAGGTAATATGAATCTCTGTCACCTTTTAACTTCGCAATAACAGAATCATTCGACGCATAAACCATGCTCGTCTCAGATGAGCGAAAAGTTTCAACCGTAGAATTTTCAATCATATTTTTTGCTTCACTTTTCCATTGCAGCAGTTCATCGCCAAATTTAAAATAAAATACTATAAGGGCAGCTAAAATTCCCAGTAAAAGCAGCAATAAAAAAATCTTAAAGCCAAGCCAAAACTTTTTATGTTTCTTTTTATTATTATTTTTTTTAATATCTTTTTTTACAGGCTTAATGCTGTTTGCTTGCAGCTTTGCACTTCCTGCTTTTCCCATAAAGGCACCTCCTATTCTTTAGATTCCAGATATATAATTCACTCTGGACAATATCTATAATATCACATTTTATTTCAAAATGCATCTTGATTGTATTTATTAATAAAAAAATAAGAATAAATACACGCATATTTCAAAAAATTGTTGGGCATACTATACATGTAACTTATTTTATTATTCATCAATCAATCTGTACTTACATATAATGTGCGTAGAAAAGAGGTAACATATGAAACAGTATCAAAAAAATTTATTAAAAGCACCGAGAGTTTGCTTTCTTATATTTATTTATGCAATATCTTTTTCCATGCTTTTAGGTGGAGTAAAATTTTTCCATCCGACTAAGACAAAAAGCCCTGAAAAAATACAAGAAAATATTGCAGATAATATAATCAGGCTGCATATAATAGCTAACAGTGATACGGAAAGTGACCAGTTACTAAAACTTAAAGTGCGTGACGGCATAATCAGTAAACTTCAAGAATCAATAACAGATGTTGATGCTATATCTGATGCTGAAAGGCTTTTATTATTACAAAAAAATAATATAAAAAAATCAGCTTTGGATATTATTGCTTTAAATAACTGTGATTATACAGTAAATGTTTCCCTTGAAAAAAGGTACTTTCCTGTAAAATCATATGGAGACCTTGTATTTCCAGCAGGTATATATAAAGCACTCTGCGTAGAAATAGGAAAAGCTAAGGGCAGAAACTGGTGGTGTGTATTATTTCCAAGTCTTTGTTTTGTGGATGAGACATATGCTGTAGTGCCTGACAGCTCTAAAGAGAAACTTAAAGAAGTTTTAAGCGATGAAGAATACAAGAGCCTTATAAACCCTAAAGATAACAAAAATAGTAAAATTTCCCTGCATTCGGCACTTTATGACTGGTTTCGCAATAAGTATAAAAATAACTGTTAATAATGCGCCTAATATGCTATAATATAGCCATTCTTTTAAATAGCAGAGGGCAAAGATATGAAATCAAAAGTACTTATCACAATTAAGGGAGTGCAACATGAATTTGAAGACATTTATGGTTCTGGCATACAGACTATACAACAAGGTACTTATAAGCAAGTCTCAGATAAGCATATTATAACATATGACGAGATTACAGAAGATATAAATGGAGGTTCTCCACTTACAATCAAAAATATGCTAAAGATATGTTCTGATTCCGTTTCACTTACAAAGCGAGGGGCAACTGCTGCAGATATGTTTTTTAAGGAGGGATATTACCACTCAGGTATGTATGAAACTCCTTCTGGCACACTGCAGGCAGGCTTTATCACTTCAAAATTAATTATAATAGAAAAAGAAGATTCTATCGACTTGCAAATAGAATATGGACTTGAACTTAACTATAGCCATGTATCTGACTGTACAATTTTTATAAACATTCTTTCCTTGTAGCCTTTATCTTTCGCAGACATAAAAAGCACATAGGAACAACATATAGCACTGCACTTATCCACGCTGACTGGTCAGCAAAGCATATTGCTGTAAATCCATAAATGGGTACAAATACTTTGCTGACTACAATTCTTGCTACCATCTCTACAAATCCTGAAAATATTGCACGTCCTGGATAGCCAAGTCCCTGTATACTCATACGGCATACATTAAGTATTCCAAGTGCCCAGTAAAAAAATCCCAAACAGCGCAAATACTTTGCTGACGCCGCAAGCACATCTGTCTCATCTGCACTCATAAAAATTGTTGATAAAATACCACCAAAGAAAATTAAAATCGTGCCTGCAAACAGACCATATAAAATACTTGCTATAATGCCTTCTGTCAGACCCTTGTCTATACGTTTTATTTTTCCTGCACCAAGGTTTTGTCCACAGAAAGTCGAAACTGCTGTAGCAATCGCATCAAATGGGCACATTGCAAACTGCTTAATTCTCATGCCAGCAGTAAATCCAGACACATAAACACTTCCAAGCCCATTATTAGCTGACTGCATAACCATACTGCCAATAGCTGTTATAGAGTATTGTAATCCCATAGGTATACCCATGGATATCATAATTAACATTACGTTTTTATTAATCTGACAATCTTGTTTTGACAGTTTTAAAATTGAAAAATTCTTTTTTATATATATATAACACAAAATACCGCTGCATGCCTGTGCTGTAATTGTAGCAATAGCTGCACCTGCACATCCCCATTTAAGGATTATTATACAAAATAAATCGAGCAGTACATTAAGGACAGTAGAAAACACCAAAAACATAAATGGTGTTTTACTGTCCCCTACAGCACGCAGTATGGCAGATAATAGATTATAAAGCAGTGTAAAAGGTATGCCTATAAAAAGTATTAACAAATATATATATGCATCTTGATAGATATCATCTGTCGTAGAAAGCATATGTAATATTGTAGGACATAAAAATGCACATGTGATAGTAAGTACAACTGCCGCTATTACTGTAAGCAGACCTGCATGAAACATACAAGCGTGCATAGTTTTATAATCCTTAGCACCAAAACGCTGTGCGATTGGAATTCCAAACCCACAACAAGTACCAGTACAAAAACCAATTACAAGAAACTGAACACTAGAAGATGCGCCAACACCTGCAAGTGCCTTTGTACCAAGATATCTCCCAACTATTGCAGCATCTACTATATTATATGTCTGCTGAAAGATATTTCCTACAAGAAGAGGCAGTGCAAACTGTAAAATTAATTTTAATGGACTGCCTTGAGTCATGCTTTTTGCCATATATAATTCATTCCTTACCTTTTTTAGAAAGTTTTGCTTTAATTTTCTCAGAAAATTTCATCTTCTTTGGTTTAGATTCCAGATTGGAACGCAGCCCTTTTACTTCCATAATATAAATACCACTTACAATAGCACGTACTTCTTTTTTCACAGGTATAAGCTCAAATATCTTGTCATCACATAAAAGTGTCATAATTTTTGGTCCTACTTTTGCTTTGACTACAGGCACTTTCTGTCCACGCAGATACTTAGGCGTCTGGTCTAAAACAATCTGTGGCAGCCCTGACTCTTTTAACTTCATACGCTTCTTATCAATTATAAGCATTGATACGCTTTGTGAAGCTGCTTGCATCTCTTTTTGCGTTTCTTCTTGTCTCTTCTGTAGCTTTCTTCCATAAATACCAAGCGCAACAAGTGCAGCAATGAGTAGAACAAGTATTACAATAAGTACTATTGTAACTACATGTATGCCCAGTACAGGAATAAGCACCATCTTATCATTCATAATAAACCTCCATAACCCAAAGTAATGCAATATTATAATAATATCACATTTTAATATTTATGCAATAAATATTTTCATGTAACGAATAATTATATCTCTTGGGCATTCTGCTGTATTTTTTCTAAAATAATCTGTTTCACTGTTTTACCGATTTGTTTTCTTTCTTTTCTGTCCATATTATCCATATAAATAGGTGTACAGTATTCAATAATAACATGCTGGCTGTGAATCCATGGAAGATGTTTTTCAAAAACTTCATCTGTATTATTGATTGCAACAGGTATTACAGGCTTTTTTGACTTCTCTGCAAGTTTAAAACATGCATCATGAAATTCTAACAGTCCCTCTCCCTTATTTCTTGTTCCTTCTGGTGCTATATAAATAGAAGTTCCATTTTTAAGTAATTCAATGCCATCTGTTATAGTTTTCAAACCTTGTTTTATATCATTACGGTCAAGAAACAGACAATTCATACACTTCATCCACCATGATATCATTGGAATATTCTTAATCTCTTTCTTGGATATATACGCTGTATGCATTGGTGCTGTCGTATAACCAACAAGGATATCAAAAAAACCTCTGTGATTATATGTATAAAGTGCAGCATCGTCATGCAGTACATTTTCTTCACCTTTAACAGTCAGCTTTACTCCAGATATAAATAAAATTATCTTAAATCCTACCACTACACATTTTTGTGCAATAACAGCCTTTTTTTCAGGATTTACTCTTCCTACAATCCATTCTACTATACACATTGGAATAGTAAAAATACTATATAATAGTAAAAATACTGCAACTAAAAATAATCTCATAAAAATAACTTCCTCCTTCTAATATATTTTACACTCGACAGTTGTTGTCTTATAATACTCTTCTAATGTAATTTTTTTCTTGTGAATGTATGTAGCAAGATTTACGCCAACATATCTTAAATGCCACGGTTCATAAGAATACCCTGTTATATTAGATTTACCCTTTGGATATCTTATAATAAAGCCAAAGTTATGGCAGTTTTTTGCAATCCATTTTCCTTCAGGAGATAAAGCAAATGACTCCTCTAGTGTATATTTTACTGTATCACTAGACACATCAACTGCCAGACCTGTCTGATGCTCACTGCACCCTGGCGGCGCTGATACCATCATTGTCTCTTCTTCGCCACGCATATTAACATTATTTTCATATATTGCTTTTTGCCTTGAATAAGAACGATATGCAGATACTACCTTTAACTCAAACTTCTCCTTTTTCTTCGCCTCCGCAAACATCTTTTCAATAGCACTTGCAGCCACACTTCGCATATAACTCTTTTCATAAATACCGCTATAACTGTAACTTACATTAGGAATTGTCAAATCTTGTGGTACATAGTCTTTTGGCATTGGATATTCCTTGTTTACCAGTACAGTATAGCTTGTTGGATCAGTATTTATTTTAATCAGCGGTGTCTTAGTTTTAATGTCTAAGTTGTCCATATTACTATCTCCAGAGTTTTTGTTATTATTATAGTATTCCCCAGAGTTATCTAATGTACCATAAGAAATTTTAAACCTGGCATCAGAATATTTTACAATTATAACACGAATATTAAAAAAAATCTTCTATATTTTTTATTTTTTGTGTTAAACTATAAGAAAATATTAATAATTACCACGGAGGACGTTTATGAATACTGTAAATAAAGACACATTAAATATAAAAGCTCCTGCTAAAATAAATCTTACACTTGATGTAATTGGCAGACTGCCAAATGGCTATCATGAATTGAAAATGATTATGCAGACCATAAGTATATATGACGAATTAACAGTATCTTTAGTTCCACATACTACCAGTCAAGCTTTGATAACTCTTAATATGGACAAAGAACTGCCTGATAAAATTCCATCTGAAAAAAATTTAGTATATAAAGCAGCCATGCTTATGAAAAAGAAATTTAATATTGTTATGGACTTCAATATATGCCTTAATAAAAATATTCCTTCAGCCGCTGGTCTTGCTGGTGGAAGTTCTGACTGTGCCGCTACCTTTATTGCAATAAATCAGTTATGTAGACTTGGTTTATCAAAAGAAGAACTGTGTAAACTTGGTGTTACACTTGGTGCAGATGTGCCTTATTGCATAAGAAAAGGAACTATGCTGTCAGAAGGCATTGGTGAAATATTAACTCCTATAACACCACTTGCCACTACTTGGCTTGTACTCATCAAACCCAATATATCTATAAGCACTGCATATGTGTATCAAAATCTTGATATTGCAAAACTTAAAATACATCCTAACACAGATAGAATGATTAAAGCTATAGAAGAAAACGACATATTCTGTATAGCCTCTTGTCTTTGCAACGTACTTGAGACAGTTACAATACCTAAACATTCAATAATAGAGGATATCAAAACATTTCTTAAAGAAAGCGGTGCATCTGGAGCACTTATGAGTGGAAGTGGACCAACTGTCTTTGGAATATTTACAGATGAAAAAAAAGCTGACATTGCTTATAGGAGGGCACTTAACTGCCAGCAATACAAAGGTTATGATATATTATTGTGCCATACTATATAGATGCAACTATTTTTATTTATTTTTATAATAAATGCTAAATATATTAGGTTTCAATCCCGATATAAATAATACAATAATAATTTTTTAAAAAATGGATTATTAACAATACTAATAGTGGTAAAAGGAGGTTGAACTATGAGCGTATCAGCAATATCAGCAACAAATCAAACATACGAAACATCTGCTGCTGTTTCCACTGCTCCAAAAACAACAGAAAAAGAAAATACAGCTGCTGCTGGAAATACTGCCAGCAAAGATGTCGTATATGAAAAGAGTAATAGCACAAAGAAAGACAGTGCTAACCAGATTTACAACAGAGATTCTATTGTATCAAAGCTAAAGGCAGACCAGAAATCTCGTGCAGATTCTATGAGGAGTCTTGTAGACAAGTTACTTAATAAACAGAAAAATAAATATGATATAGCAAATTCAAGTCTTTCTAGTATATTCCGCAATGCTGCTGCCAATGCAGACCCTGAAACAATTAAACAAGCACAGGAAGATATTTCTGAAGATGGATATTGGGGTGTCAACAAGACATCAGACAGACTTGTAAGTATGGCTATCGCATTATCAGGCGGTGATACAAGTAAAGCAGATGAAATGATGAATGCTATTCAAAAAGGATTTGATAAAGCTACTGCTGCATGGGGAGAGAAATTACCTGATATTTCACAGAGAACTCTTGAAGCTACAAAGCAAAAGATGGAAGACTGGAAGACTGGAAAAACAACTGCTCAGGACTATGCAGATTATTTATCTTAATTGAAAAGTGTATCAATAAACGGTCAATTAAACATATGTTAAGTAAAAATAGCTGCTCAATTTATTAAACAAAAGCAGCTATTTTTTAATCAGCATGCCTATGTTCTATGGAGTTTTACTATTCCAATTTCATTGACATAATATTAATTATAGTGTTATAATAAATGAACTTGTATATTAAGATGTAAAGGTTATTTAATAATACTGGAGGAATAATATTTGAAAAAAGCACTACTTGTAACGAGGGTAAGTGGATTTATTCCACAGCATGAAATGAACAATGTCAAAATACTTCAGAAAATAGGATATGAAGTGCACTATGCTACAGATTTAAATAATGTAGTTTATGGAAAGGATAATAGTAGACTTGATAATACTGGGATTATAACGCATCAAATTGATTTTGTGCAGTCACCATTTTCAGCTAAGGTTAAAAAATCATATATGCAGCTAAAGCAGTTAATGCTATCAGAGAAGTTTGATTTAGTACACTGTCATATGCCAATGAGTGGAGTTGTTACAAGGCTTGCTGCTGAAAAAGTTAGAAAAGAAAGTAAGCGTAATGTTCCTGTGTTATATACAGCTCATGGTTTTCATTTCTTTAAGGATGCACCTTTGAAAAACTGGATTTATTATCCAGTTGAAAGATACCTTGCAAGATATACAGACAGGCTTATATTAATAAATGATGAAGATTATAAAAGGGGACAAAAATTTCCTATAAGAGGAAAGGTAGAATATGTGCCTGGAATTGGCATAAAACTGCCAGAAGATAACCAGATTCATAATATAGATACAGACGTAAAGATTTCATATATATATAATATTACTGGAAAAAAAGTAACTTCTGATACTAAAGTCCTTGTAAGTATAGGAGAGCTTTCAAAAAGAAAAAACCATATACTATTAATAGAAATGATGGCAGAACTTATGGACTTAAATATAATCTGTATTATAGGTGGTTCGGGAAGTGAAGAAACTTCGCTTCTTAAAAAAATACAAGAGCTGCATTTAGAAGAAAAAGTATTTTTAGCAGGATATATAAATGATGTTCCAAGTTTACTGGCAATATCAGACTGTTTTGTGCTGCCGTCATTTCAAGAGGGACTTCCAGTGGTAGTGATGGAGGCAATGGCAGCAGGGCTTCCAGTTATTGCAGGCAGAATAAGGGGAGTTACAGATTTAATTGAACATACAAAAGGCGGGTATCTGGTGCAAGATTTTGAACCAGAAAATTTTGCTGTAAAAGTCAGAAGAATGTTTACAGAAAAGGATAAAAAAAGTGCTATTCCACGTGATATACGCAGGGAACAGATGGGCAGATGGAATATGGAACGAGTTAAGAAATTTTCAAGAGATGTTGTAGAAAAAAGAATGTGGGATATTTATAATAGTGTGCAAAAGAACTGAGAGGTTTTGTGTATGAAGAAATTATTAACCATTTCGATTGCTGCTTATAATGTAGAAAAATATATAAAAGAGTGCCTTGATTCATTTATTGATAAATCTTTTATGAATGATATCGAAGTGCTAATAATAAATGATGGTTCTGTGGACAAAACAGCTTTAATAGCCGATAAATATCAAAAGAGATATCCAGATACTTTTAGGGTAATTAATAAAGAAAATGGTGGTCATGGATCTGCTGTAAATTGTGGAATAGCGCAGGCAAAGGGAAAATACTTTAAAACAGTTGATGGTGATGATTGGATAAATAAACGTGCATTTAAAGAGCTTATAGATTTTATAAAGGTAACAGATGTTGATGTTATATCTACTGATTATTGGTGGATTGATGATGGTACAAAGCATAAGATAAAAAAAATTAAAAATTCTTTTAAAGGAATGCAGTACCGAAAGAAATATTTATTTGACAATGTGTGCAAGAATATATATATTAATATTCATGCAATGACTATAAAGACATCAATACTACAAAGTAACAATATTAAATTAGACCATCACTGTTTTTATGTAGACGCAGAATATGTGTTATTTCCTATTCCATATATTAATACTATTGCTTTCTTACCAAAACCTGTCTATATGTACAGATTGGGACTTGGAACACAGAGTATGGATATTTTAAATATGCAGAAAAATTGTTCTCATCATGAAAAAGTAACTGGTAGGATAATAAAGCTGTATAACAATAGTGATAAAAATAATTTAAGCATTCCTAAAAGAGAGTATTTAGAGAAAGCTATTGCAAAACTTGCAGTTAGTCAAATAAAGATATATCTTAGTTATCCTGCAAGTTCTGATATAAAAAGAAAAATTATTAAAATGGATATACTTTTTAAGAAAAAATATCCACAAATATACAGTAAGATGTCTAATAAAGCAATATATCTGCTGCGTAAAAGCAATTATAACTTATATAGTATTGCTTCAGCAGTATTAAGAAAAAAAAGTGGAATTTAAATTTTTTAAAAATCCAGAATTAAACAATTGCATTTATTAATTAATATGTTATAATCTTTAAGTGGATTTATGGTATGAAAGGATAATTGAATGGATCAGAAGATAAAGACTTTGTCTAAGTACATGGCTATTTTGCTTGATATTGGTGTAATGTTGTTTGCATATGCTACTGCCAATGTACTTAGGTTCAGCCATGTAAAAATACATATAATGACCAATGCTGACTATGTAGTATTATTCTGGTTTGTAATTATTGCCTATATTGCAGTACAGCTTTTTTTCAGAACTAATATTGATTTTCTGACGAGGGATAAGGCAAGGGAGGCATTTCTTGTATTAAAACAATATGTCATAGTATTTGCATGTGTGATGACATTTTTTTATATTATGAAACTTGGAAATGATTTTTCAAGGTTACATATGGGGTATTTCTTTATAATATCTATTATAGGTACATATATTGAACATCTGTTATTAAAGGAAGTACTTCGCAAAAAATATATGACTACATATGCAGAAAAACTTGTCTTAATATCTGATAGTTTATGTGCAGAAAATGTACTAGAAGAACTTAAAAAAATTAATTATGTAAGTGTAGAATATATTATATTAATTGATAAAGATATGTCAGGCATGGATATTAACGGTATTCCTGTTATTGCAAATATATGCAATATGGAAGATGTATTAAAAAATATTCCTGTAGATGGGGCATTTATACATGCATCTAAAACAGATGGAGATATAAAGAAAATTATGGAATGGCTTCATACAATGGGGATAAATATATATCTAAATATACAGGAATATAGTTATGGATTTGGAAAAAAGCAGTTTGGTTATATGGGTTCATATGGTGTACTTACATATTCAAACTATGAATATGTTATACGTGATGTGGTCATTAAGCGTATTATGGATATATGTGGTGGAATACTGTTGTTTATTGCGATGTGTATAACATTGCCTTTTGTCGCAGCTGGAATAGCAATACAGTCTCCAGGACCTATATTTTTTAAACAGACCCGTATAGGCAAAAATGGCAGAAGATTTCAGATATATAAGTTTCGCTCTATGTATATGGATGCAGAAGAGAGAAAAGCTGAACTTATGGCAAAAAATGAAATGGGCAGCGACTATATGTTTAAGATAAAGGATGACCCAAGAATTTTTCCTGTAGGAAGGATTATTAGAAAACTTAGTATAGATGAGCTTCCACAAGCTATAAATATTATAAAAGGCGATATGAGCCTTGTTGGTACACGTCCTCCTACTGAATCTGAATTTGAAATGTATAATCCATATCACAGGCGCAGGATAAGTATAAAACCTGGTTTAACAGGACTTTGGCAGGTAAGTGGCAGAAGCAGTATCACTGATTTTGACGAAATAGTCAGGCTTGACTGTGAATACATTGACAACTGGAATTTAAGGCTTGATTTAAAAATTATTATGAAAACAGTCTGGGTTGTGCTATTTAGCAAAGGGGCGGAGTGACAAAAGTTTCTGTTAAGTTAGAAATGATTATAATTAAAATAGGACAGGAGAAAAGCAATGGATAATGATGAAGTTGTAATTGATTTGAGAGTATTATTATGGGAAATTCTGAGAAAATGGCAGATAATTTTAATTGTATGTATTGTTTTTGCCGCAGCATTTGGCGCACTTGGGGCATATAAGCACAGTTCTTCTCAAAAGGAAGTATCAATAGAAGATTTGAATAAAGGATTAGACCCTACTGAAAGAGCAAAAGTTGAAAATCTTATTGCACATCAGGGTATAATTGATGATAAAACAGAATATATAGAAAACTCTATTTATTTGTCACTTGACCCTAATAATGTCAATGTGGCAAGAATAGATTTTATGCTGAATCACAATATTAATAATAAATATATAAGGCAGATGTATATGTCATTTATGTTTGATGGTGATATGTATAAGAAAGTTGCAGCAGAGTTTTCTGAACAGGTTGATGCTAAGTATCTTGTTGAAATAATAAGCTATATGTCTAATAATGGCAGGACTAATATATCTGAAGACAGTGAAAAAAATTATGAAAGTGGTGATGATTTAAACAGGCTTATATCAGTAAAGATAACTGGCAAAAATAAGGCACAGTGTGAAGAGCTGCAGTCTTTAATTGTTAAAAATGTGGAAGAGTACAGTGCAGAAGTACAGAAAGAATATGAAGGTCATTCAATAAAGAAAATTCTTTCAAGCACGTACCAGACAACTGATAATGGTGTATTATCTTCTAAAAGTGCAAATAATAATGAACTTATGAATTTATATACTCAGCATCAGACAGTATATGACACTTTAAATGAAACACAAGTTACATTATACAATAAGCTTATTGAACAAATGGAAGGTCATGAAGACGATATAGAAGCAGAACAGAGTGCTCTTCGTACAGTTTTAAAATATATAATTATTGGTATTTTATTTGGAGGATTTATTGTAGTAGCTGCAGTAGTTGTACTTACAATGTTTAATGGAAAAATTTTTGTGCAGAGGCAGATTACTAATGCAGGACTTTCAAGAGTGTTTGGGACATTTGGACAGAATAAAAACAAATTGGCTAGGTTGATACTAGGTGATGTTGGCAATGACAAACCAGGCAACTTGGATATTATTGTTGCTAAAATTGACACATACTGCAATAATAATGATATCACTTCACTTAATATAATAAATAATTGTACAACAGAAGCTGGAAAGTCACAAATGGAATTAGTAACTGGTGCAATAGAGAAAAGTGGTATAAAATGTAAGAGAATAGCACTGTCTGAAGGTGGACAAAAATACACTGAACTCTGTAATAAAAACAATATTGTTGTTATTGAGGAATTGGGAAAAGGCACATTAAAGGAACTTGAATATATGTTTACACAGTTAAAAGACCTTGGCAGCGAAGCTAGTGGTGTAATATGTGTACAATAGTTGTGAATATAGAAATATAGAAAATAGGTGTAGTAAATGGCAAAAGAAAAATCACTTGCATATAATATGCTTTTGAATGGGGTATTAAAAGTATCTTCCTATATTTTTCCAGTTATAGCTTATCCATATGCATCAAGGATTTTAAATCCGGAAGGAATGGGAAGGGTTTCTTTTGCAACATCAGTTCTTACTTATTTCATGATATTGGCACAACTTGGCATACCAACATATGGAGTTCAGGCATGTGCCAAAGTAAGAGATGATAAAGAAAAGCTTAGCAGAACAGTACATGAACTATTTTTTGTCAATATAATTATGACATTTTTTTCTTATATTGTTTTTGCAGTTTTATTGTTTCATGTTCCACAGCTTAACAACGATAAAATATTATTTTTATCAATGAGTATAATGATTTTGCTAAAAAGTACAAGTATAGAGTGGCTTTATCAGGCAATAGAACAGTATTCATATATTACATCAAGAGCTTTAGTTGTTAAAATTATATCTATACCTTTTCTATTTATTCTTGTAAGAGCAAAATCAGACTATATTTACTATGGAGTATTAACCGTTATTGCTTCATATGCATCAAGCATTTTTAATCTTTTACATGCTCATAAATATATTTATGTGAAACCATTAGGATGTTATCATATAAAGCGCCATATAAAGCATGTATTTGTCCTTTTTGCTGTTTCATGTGCTACTATGGTATATACTAATCTGGACACTTTTATGCTTGGAATGATAAAAGATTCAACAGAAACAGGATACTATAATGCAGCAGTTAATATTAAGCTGCTTTTAACAAGCTTTGTTAATGCAGTAGTTATGGTACTTCTTCCTAGAATGTCATATTATCTTGAGAAAGAAATGGAGCAAGAGTTTAAAGAAACTTTCAAGAAAGCAGTCCATGCAATGTTATGGCTGGTATTTCCAGTAGTAATTTATTTTATTTTTTTTGCAGAGGAAAGCATACATCTGGTATCAGGACCTGCGTTTACCAATGCAGTAGTTCCTATGCAGATAATTATGCCTACTGTATTATTTATTGGTATGACTAATATTATAGGGTTACAAATATTAGTAGCTATGGAAAAAGGGAAAATTACGTTGTATTCTGTACTCGCTGGTGCTACTGTTGATTTAATTCTAAATATTATTCTAATTCCAAAATATGGTGCTTCTGGTGCATCAATAGGCACGCTTGTGGCAGAAATAGTAGTTTTATTAGTACAGTATATTTATATATGTGGTATAGTAGGCAATCCTTTTTTAAATTTTAATTGGAAAAGACTTATTATATCTGGCTTTTTAGGAAGTGTGTCAGCTTTATGGGTAAAATTCTTAAATATACTTCCAATATTTTCACTGTTATTGTCTGCATCATTGTTCTTTGGATGTTATGTGGTTATACTTTTATTAAAAAAAGAACCCCTTATTTTAGAAATGTTGTGCCAGATAAAAGGAATTTTTAAGTATAATAAAATTAGTCAAAAAAATTATTCAAAAAGCAGTACAGAAATGAGGAAAGATATGAACCGAAAAAGTTATTATTTCAGAAAAATATTTGATGATTATATTAGTCATTTAAAAATAATAGTTCCATTTATAGTTATCTGTGTACTTGTATTAGGTGTTATTGGATATCGCCAAGCTAATCAAATAAAATATTTGTCAGATGAAGAGCAAGAAAAAGTTGATATATACAATGAACAACTTGATGCTTATGACAAACAAATAGAAGAAGCACAGGGAAATATAGATATTATTGAAGAAGAAATAGAAAAACTGCAAAAATATATAGATGAAGCAGATTATATGAAACTTGATCCAATGAATATATATGTATCTGTGGCACAGTACGCTATAGCAGATACAGCCGATCCAGGTGGTGTGATGTATGGATTGACTAATTTTTTTGCTTATGGCAATGCACAACAGTGTCTTGAAGCAGAGTATGGAAGTGATAAGTCAGGATATTTAAGGGAACTTTTTTCATGGGCAACTAATGGCAATATACTAAATATCACTGTGTTACATTATGAACAAGAAGAGGGAAAGAAAATATTAAAGATACTTCAAAAAGGGTTAGAAGAACATGTACCTGAAGTAATTAATATATATGGACAGTTTTCGTTAAAACCGATGGAAAGTACATTTTACACAAAAACAGATAATGATTTAACTAATGCACAAAATGGTAAAATGGATACGTTAAAAAATTATAATATTTCCCTTGCAGATTATAAAAGCAGAGTAGCGTCTAATAAAAGTGCAAAAGAAACTTATATAGAAGATAATACACCTGATGTATTAGAGTCTGCTGCACCAGGAAATAAGACATTAATAATCTATATAATTTTTGGATTGTTGTTTGGGTGTATAGTACCATTTGCTGTTCTTATATTGCGCTATATTGTAAGTGATAGAATACGTTCAGCCAAAGAGCTAGTCAATATGGACATACCTGTATTTTCATGCAATAGTCAGAAAGAAGAAGATTTGAACCAAACACTTGAAGTAGCCGAACTTGGGCTGATGGTAAAAAAGTGTGGAGCAGATGGATTTTTCTTAAATCTTCTTTCTGAGGACGAAACTGTTAAAGATATGTCCAATAAGATAATATCTGCTTTTAAGGAAAAGGAAATTGTGGTATCAGCAGGAGTTATGGCAGGTGAAAATGTCGCAGAACTAGAGAAGATGATTGAAAAACAGTATGCAGTTATGGTTTTGAAAGCTAATGAAAATACTTATCCACAACTTAGTAAACAGATGGGAGCGTGTCAGAAATTTGGTGTTCCTGTATGGGGCTGCATTGTGATAGAATAGCAATATGTGAGGATGATAAAAATGACTTCTCTAAAAGAAAAATATTACCAATGGCTTAACGACCCATATAATGGTGAAATATTGTTCTTTACTGGATTTACTATATCTATTTTTTGGAGTGTTTTGCGTACAACAATGTTTCCTTATTCTATGATAGCTTTTGTAGTATGTCTTGCTATTGCTGTTTCACTTATGGCGGCAAAGATTATATTATTTGATACATACACATTTAAAATGCTTATAGTAGTAGTTATAATGTTTGTATGTGGAATAATGATACTACTTTCTGCAAGATATTTTTGGCCTATTTTATGGCTATTTGTAGTAGTTGCGTCAAAAGATATTCCTTTTAGAAAGATATTACAAGTGTATCTGTTGATGAATATCACTGTAATGGGGCTTGCTTTTGTTGCATCACTTCTTGGAGTGATTGAAAACTTAGCTTATACATCGTCAGAAACAGAGCGATTGCGCTATTCTTTTGGATGTGCTTATACAACCGATTTTGCTGCACATGTTTTTTATATGATTTTGACAGCTTTCTATTTATATCATGAACAGCTAAAGTGGTATCATTATGCAGGAACATGTGTTATTGATGGATTTATTTTCTACTTTTGCCATGCAAAGCTTGATACAACATGCATTATTTTGATTGTGATATTTTTTGGTGGATATAAAATAAAGCAAACATTAAGCAAAAAAGAACAGGTATATATTACAGATATTGCAACAGGCAGAAATATAAGTAAGGTCAATTTTTTTAAGAAAACAAGGGCATATTATAGATATAAGAAGAGATGGAAAAATTTTGCTGTGGTAAGTTTGCCGCTTCTTGGGCTTTTAATGTACTTTTTATCGGCATCTTATAGGGCAGATAATGAGACCATGGCGGCGATTAATGAGTTTATTACAGGCAGATTGTCACTAGCTTATAGTGGTTTAAGAAAGTATGGAATTTCACTTTTTGGGCAAAATGTACCAATGGAGGGATTTGGTGGTTCTTTAAAACATACAAAACCGTATTTTTTTATAGATAGCTCATATCTTTTTATATTACTACGCTATGGATTACTGTTTTTATGTATGGTTTTTATTATTTATGGAATTATATGTTATAAGAATAAACACGATACTGCACTTATGCTTGTTATTGTGATACTGGCAATCAGCAGCTCTATTGACCACCACTTATTAGAAGAAGCATATAATCCTTTTGGATATGCACTTTTTGCAAGTAGTGTAGCATGGAAGAAATTGAAGGTAAAGAGTGAGAAGTAAGCTACCCACCACCTAAAGGTAGTGGGTAGTTCACAAAATGAAAAATGTCAGAGTTCTTCTGAGACTTCAAATATATCTTCCATAAATTTATCTCTGTCTGTATTTATTGCAATAGCTGTTAAAAGCCCAGAAGGTTTTTTGTCATTTACTAGGATCCTTTCTCCATAAGGTGCATTATATATAATGCTATTATATCTAATTCCATGTTCTTCCAAAAATTCTTCTGTTAATTTTTTTTCATTATCTGTCCTAGATGTTAATAATACTATTGTATCTGTCTGTGGTATTTTAAGCAGAAACTCTTTTGCTCCTTTAAGCCATGTATCTTTGCCATCTATTTTATATCCATTGTGTTTAACTAATGTTCCATCTAGATCAAGTATCCAAGTTTTGCCAAGTGGTGATATTTTGTGTATATTATCCATATTTTCCTCTTTTCTTCTGCATTTTACAGATTAATAATAAGCAATAGCGAATGTATATATATAAACATTATACATAATGATATATAACATATCAAGAAATTTATATAATGATGATAGTGTGGTTTCGTTGACTAATAGTAACTATGATGTTATAATAAATGCGGCTGTTGTGCCTTGAACAAAACGAAAGGAATGATAAATTATGAAAGAATTTTCACCAGTTAAAGAAGGTAAAGTACGAGAGGTATATGATAATGGTGACAGCCTTGTTATTGTGGCAACTGATAGAATTTCTGCTTTTGATGTGATATTAAAAAATGAAGTTACTGATAAGGGTGCTATCCTTACTCAGATGTCAAGGTTTTGGTTTGACTTTACAGATTATATTGTACCAAACCACATGATTTCTACAGATACAGAAGATATGCCAGAGTTTTTTAGAAACAGTAGATTCAATGGAAACAGTATGTTATGCAAAAAGCTTAAAATGATTCCTATAGAGTGTATAGTACGTGGCTATATTACTGGAAGTGGATGGGAAAGTTATAAAAAAAATGGTACTGTGTGTGGAATAAAGCTTCCAGAAGGACTTAAAGAATCAGATAAACTTCCAGAGCCAATATACACACCTACAACAAAAGCAGAAATAGGAGACCATGACGAGCATATTACATTTAACGAAAGTGTTGATGTACTTGAAAAGGAATTTCCAGGTAAGGGTGAGGAATATGCAAGAAAGATAATGGATTATACGATTGCACTTTATAAAAAGTGTGCTGAGTATGCATTGTCTAAAGGCATAATTATTGCTGATACAAAGTTTGAATTTGGACTTGATGAGGATGGTAATATAATTCTTGGTGATGAGATGCTAACCCCTGATAGTTCAAGATTTTGGCCGTTGGATGGTTATAAACCTGGACAGGGGCAGCCTTCGTTTGATAAACAATTTGTAAGAGACTGGCTTAAGGCTAACCCTGACAGTGATTACAAACTTCCGGATGAAGTTGTAAAAAAGACGGTAGGTAAATACAAAGAAGCATTTTTTATGCTTACAGGAAAGGAATTTGCACGTTAAATTAATTTAATTTTAAAAATACAAACACATACCAATATATCCACAGCACCAATGCAAAAACACGCATCCCCAAATATCTCCTTGGCGTTCATATATATAGCCAAGTATAAGACTTAAAACCAGTGCACATGCCATAAAATAAAAGCCAAGGGGTATGTGCATAAGGGAAAACATAAGTGATGTAAGTATAATTCCAAATGTTTTCTGGTATTTTATGCGCATCATGGACTTTACACACGTTTGTATAACTCCTCGTGCAAGAAATTCTTGTATAAATGAGGTATAAATGTATATATATGCACCATGCAGTGAACCGCCTATAAAATATGTTTTAATTCGTATTCCAATAAAGTTAAGTATAACTTTACTTAAAAGCAGTAATAAGCATCCGATTGCAGCAAGTATTAATGTTTCCAAGACATTTTTCTTAAATTTTGTCCATTTGGGAACAAGACCTATGTCACGCATAGAAAAGCTTGTCATAAATACTATTTCAAGAAACAGGGCGAATGTGATACATTCTATTATAAACGTATAGGTTGATGATTTTAAGTATATATGGAGAGTAAAACGTATCAGGCTCCATGCAAGAAGAAACAGACTTGTGCATATGATAAAACCAGCAAATATATATGCACAATCATGTTCACGCTGCCTTAATGTAAATCTGTCGGTAGTATCTTCTATAAGAACTATCATTCCAGGGAAAGTTTTTTCGTCTTCTGACTCTGATTTAGTAGGCTGCAAAAGGCTTATTGCTATATTTAAGTGCTTTATGCTGCTGCCTGGTTCTGACCTATATCGTACATTTGTCTTTTCAGGACGTTTATTATTCTTTATACATTCTTCAAAAAGTTTATTAAATGCCCTGTTTTTTTTGTTAGATAAAAAACAGTCTGCAAAAGACGCACCTGTTACTTTTTCTGTATTCTCTACTTCAAAAATACTAGCACAGGCAGAGTTTAGATATGTGACTGTTCCAAATGCGTCAATGGTCATAACTCCATCGCTCATATTTTCAAATATCATATTTTTCTGGTCAGGTGTCAGCATAAGCTGTGATTCGGGTATCATTGCAATTCCTCTATAAATAAAAAATTTAGTTAATACAATTATCTTAAAATAAAATTATATTTTTGTAAAGTAGTAAACTTTTGTCAGTTTAAATTTATAATATCAAGAGGAGTCAAATGGAAGAATATAAAAATATTGTACATACTTTTAAGCCTGTATGGGATAAATATTCTAAGGTACTTGTACTTGGAACTTTTCCGTCAGTAAAGTCAAGAGAAAATAACTTTTATTATGGTCATCCGCAAAATAGGTTTTGGAAAGTCATTGCTGCTGTAACAAAGTGTGATGTGCCTTTAACAGTGGAAGATAAGAAAAAAATGCTTTTTGACAATAATATAGCAATATGGGATGTTATTGCAAGTTGTAGTATTAAAGGTTCAAGCGATTCATCAATTAAAGATGTTGTTGTTAATGACTTGCTTCCTATCCTTAATAATAGTAATATAAATAGGATTTATGCAAATGGTGCTAAGGCATATGAGCTTTATATGAAATATTCATATCCTTATGCAAAAAGGGAAATTGTAAAGCTTCCTTCTACAAGTCCAGCCAATGCCTCATACAAGTTAGAGAAGTTAATAAAATATTGGTCAATTATTTTATAAAAAAGTGATAAAAATTTGTGTGATAATTGTACAATTAAGGCTTGACAATTTTGTACAATTATAGGACAATTATATAGTGTATGAAGTTTGGCTTTATCATACTAATTAATGTATTATGGTTTATTAAAAAAGATTGGAGATGGTGTAATGTTTGGTTTTGGACAGATGATTTCTATTTTAAAGAAAAGTCCTAAAAAAATTGTATTTACAGAAGGAGAAGATGAGCGTATACTTGAAGCGTCATCACGTTTGCTTGCGAGCAGTTTCTTACATCCAATACTCGTTGGGAATGAAGAAAAGATTGCTGCGGCAGCAGAAGAGGCAGGTTTCAATATAAGGGGTGCACAGATTATAGACCCAGAAAATTATGATAGAATGGATGAGATGGTTGATAGTTTATGTGAAATCCGTAAGAAAAAAGGTCTGACTCCTGAGAGGGCAAGAGAGGTTCTTAAACAAGCTAATTATTTTGGTACAATGCTTGTAAAGATGGGTGTAGCTGATTCACTTTTAGGTGGAGCAACGTATTCTACAGCAGATACAGTTCGTCCTGCACTTCAAATTATTAAAACAAAACCAGGAAATTCTATAGTGTCATCATGCTTTATACTTGTACGCCCACGTGCTACAGGAGAAAATGAAGTGCTTGCAATGGCTGACTGTGCGATTAATATAAACCCTACAGAGGATGAACTTGTCGAGATAGCAGGTGAAACTGCTGAATGTGCAAAGATATTCGGCATTGAGCCAAAGATGGCATTTTTAAGCTATTCAACACATGGTTCAGGTGCAGGTGAAACAGTTGACAAGATGAGTAATGCTGCAAAAAAAGCAAAGGCAAAATACCCTGATATTCCGATTGATGGTGAATTACAGTTTGATGCTGCTGTTTCCCCAAGAGTTGCACGTACAAAGTGTCCTGACTCAGAAATAGCAGGACATGCTAATACATTTATATTCCCTGATATCAATGCAGGAAATATTGGATATAAGATAGCACAGCGTATGGGTAATTTTGATGCATATGGACCTATTCTGCTTGGACTTAATGCACCAGTAAATGATTTATCGAGAGGATGCAATGCTTTGGAAGTATATTCCATGGCAATTATTACTGCTGCTTTGGCATAATAATCAAAAACAAAATAGTAAAAAGTAAATATAAGGGACATTACATCCAGTTGATTGTAATGTCCATTTTTGATATAATGTTTCCAGCAGTAAGAATGTAGCTGATATTCTTAGATAATGATGGAGGTATTAGATGAACAAAAGAGTTTTGACTGGAATACTCGCTATAATATTATTTTTTTCTTGTTTTGTAAGAGTTAGTGCGGTTACAAGTTATCATGAAGAGGAAGTTGAGGAGTATGTAATAAGACAGCTTGCTGCTGCTCACATACCAGGAGTATCTTTATCTATAGTTACTTCGCAAAAAGAAATATACAGTGCAGCATTTGGAGATGTTGAGGATACTACCTCTGATTTACAAATAGGTGCATTAACACGAACATTCACTACATTGGCAATAATGCAGCTTATAGAAGAAGGAAAAATAAGTCTTGATGACCGTGTATACAGATACGTTGATGCGAAGACACGTACTGGTATTTCTGCCAATATGTCTATAAAAGATCTTTTTTCATATACAAGAAACTATGCAAAACAAACATTAAAGTTTTCTGATGCTTTTAATTTATATAATACAGATATAGATTCAGAAGAACTTTCTGTTTATGCAAAGTTTAATTTACTTGGAAAGATTATAGAAAAAGTATCAGGAACAAGTTATGCATCTTATATAAAAGAAAATATAGCTCTGCCACTTGATATGCAGTCAACTTATGTAATAGGTGAAGCTGGCTATACAAAGGATATAATACCTGGCAATAAAAATTTCTTTGGCCTGCCACTTAAAAATAGTATAAGCTATGATAGTGAATACTTGCCTGGCATAGCATCTAATGGAATTGTGTCTGATATAAAAGACATGGGAAAATATATGCAGATGTATCTGTCAGCAGGTGGCAAGGTTATATCATATAACGCAGTTGAATCAATAATGAGTGGCAGTGAGGTAGCAGGAAAAAGTATTTTTGATACAGATGCATACTATTCAATGGGGTGGACTGTAACAGAAACAGATGGTAAAGAGATTTATTATTGTAATGGCTCTGTGGATGATTACACATCTGCAATGTTTATAATCCCTTCAATGGATATAGGTATAACAATGCTGTTTAATTCAGCTGATGCCTTGATGGGACAGAAATTTACAGATGATATAGAAGCAGGCGTGGTTTCACTTGTAATGGGAAATGATGCAAAAGGTGTAAGTTCTAATGACTATCTTATGAAACATGCATCTGCTGATATAGTATATTTTATTGCGTTTGTATGTGCGCTTATGCCAATTTTGCTTATGGAGGTTTGGATAAAGTGGACAAGAGAGCGTTTCAGTATATTACGTATATGTATAGATGTGGCATTGCATATTATACTTCCAACAGCGCTTATATTTATTGTCCATTATTGTATTGCGCCATGGGGCATTATAAAAATAGTTATGCCTGACTTATTTTGTGTAGCAGCTGTTGTTACTGGACTGTTTTACTTTGGTGCGTTAGTTAAACTTATAGCATATTTTATAATTCGCCATCGTGGGGATATAGAAAACGCAGAAGAAGAAATAGACGAAGAGGAAGAGAATATAAAACAAATACAAGAAAAAAAAGAAAAACTTAGAAAAAGGATGGATGATATTAAAGAAGCCGAGAAGGATAAGCCAGTTACTAAAGCTTTAGAAACTCCTGCAGAAGAATCTGAAAAGAAGTTAGAAGATAAATCTGAAAAAACAGCAGAGAAGAAGCCATCAAAGAAACCAGAAAGAGATAATACTAAAGATAGACAAGTACAGACAAAACAAGTACAGACAAAACAAGTACAGACAAAACAGGGACAGGCAAAACAAGTACAGACAAAACAAGGACAGACAAAACAAGTACAGACAAAACAAGGACAGACAAAACAGGGACAGACAAAACAGGGACAGACAAAACAAGTACAGACAAGACAAAAACAGATAAGACAAGAAAATAAACCTAAGAGGTTTGTTGTAGTTAATGAATCTTCTAAACCTAAAAATTACAAAGAAAACAATACTAATACTAATAAAAATCATACTACTAATAGAAATATCAACAGAAAAGGAAATGAAACTACAAGCAGAAATAATCAGAGAAATGTTAAAAAAAGTTATGCCAATAATAAAACCAGCAATAAAAATAAAACGTAATATTAACTTTTTTTTACTGTTGACATATTAAAGAATAAATGGTAAGATTGCATAAACCTTAAAATGATAAATGCAGTGATAAGGAGGAGTACATATTTCTTGGAAGCATAGAGAGAAGATGGATGGTGTAAATCTTCGTTCCAGATATATGGAAGTAGCCTTTGAGCAGTAAACTGAAAGAGCTTTTTTAGTAGGCTTTACCGGAAGTTCCCACCGTTATAAGGGAAACAGCATTAATGGTTTTATACCTGCGTGCTGGCAGAGTGTGGAATTTATTCTGAATTTAGGTGGTACCGCGGTTTACCCGTCCTAAGCTTTGTGCTTAGGGCTTTTTTAATCTCTTCGGGTCTAAT
>DESG01000146.1 GCA_002361175.1 Lachnoclostridium sp. UBA3320
CTTTAGCTTCGTGGTAGTTCACAATGGAAGATAACATCAGAAGGACATTTAATTATTGAGGTCTGATACGAATAAAAAGACTGGAAGTTTTGTTATTGCTACAAGTAAGAGCAGTGATAGCTTTGATACTACGGATAAAGTAAAGATATATGCTATGAATAAGGAAGATGGTTTTGATAAGGCGATGATGGAGAAGGGCAAGGTAAGAATTACATCAAAACCATCTGGCAATCAAAAAAAGCTTGTGGCTAATGTTGGTAGTGATAAAAAGACTGTTACTATAACTGCTGCCAAGAAAATCCCTGCACAGACTTCTGTGTATTACCTTGTATTTTATAACAATAAGCAAGTTAAGGGATATAGTGTAGTAAAAGTTACAACGAAGTAATCCTTATATTTTGTAAGAATAGTGCTAATAATGCCACCCATTTACCGACTAAGGTATCAGGGTGGCTTTTGTTGTATTATTTCTGTATGATGTTATAATGGACATTAAAATAATCAAAAAGGAGAGATCTATGCAACGTATAAAGCCAATACCTATAGGGGTTGAATTTTACAAACAGATGATAGAGAATGGATATTATTATATAGATAAAACACTATTGATAAAAGATATATTGGAACAGGGAAGCATGGTTACATTATTTACACGTCCAAGACGTTTTGGAAAAACACTTGCCCAGACTATGCTGCGTACATTTTTTGAAAAAGAAATTTTGCCAGATGGCAGTGTGGCAGATAATTCTGTATATTTTCATGGTAAAAAGATTATGGAAGCAGGTGAGGAATATACAAAATATATGGGACAGTATCCAGTTATATTTTTGTCTTTAAAATCAGCCAAGCAGCCAACATATGAAATGGCATATAGAAGTCTTATTGATGAAATCAGGAAAGAATATGACAGGCACAGTTATATTTTAGAAGCTTCTTACATTACAGAAGATGTCAAAGAAAGATATAATTCCATATTGAATATGAAAGCAGACCAAACAACATCTGCTAAGGCTATTGCATTTTTATCAGAGTGTCTTGAGAAATACCATAAACAAAAAGTAATTATACTTCTTGATGAATACGATGTACCACTTGAAAACGCTTATTTTAGTGGGTTTTATAATGAAATGTTTTCTTTTATCCGTTCACTGTTTGAGTCTGCATTAAAAACAAATGAAAGTCTTAAATTTGCAGTTGTAACAGGTTGTCTGCGCATAAGCCGTGAAAGTATATTTACAGGGCTTAATAATTTAAAAGTGGTTTCTGTATTAGATGAAACCTATGCAGAATACTTTGGTTTTAAACAGAATGAAGTTGATAATTTCCTTGAAGCATATGGTATACCAGAACGAAAAAGTGAAATTAAAAATTGGTACGATGGCTATCTTTTTGGAAATACAGAAATTTACAACCCATGGAGTATAATTAATTATGTTTATGATATTGTATACAAAAATACGGAATTTCCAAAACCATATTGGTCTAATACATCTTCTAACAGTATTGTGCGAGAATTAATTGACACTGTAGATAATAATACAAAAAATGAGCTTGAAAAATTAATTGCAGGCGGCGCAATAGAAAAACCTGTACATGAGGATATTACTTATGAAGATATTTATAAATCACAGGATAATTTATGGAACTTCTTGTTTTTTACAGGCTACCTTAAAGCATTTAAAAAAAGTTTTATAGAAGAACAGATATACCTGTCAATGACTATACCAAACAAAGAAATTTTGTATATATATAAAAATACTATACAAGAGTGGTTTGGCAATAAGATAAAAACACTAGATTTTTCAGAAATGTATAAAGCTATAATAGATGGAGATACAAAGGTTTTTGAAGATTATTTAAGGGAACAGCTCCGTGGAAGCATAAGTTTTTTGGATAGTGCAGAAAATTTCTATCATGGTTTTTTGTTAGGGCTTTTAGGAGGTTTGCAAGAGTATGAAAAACTTTCAAATAGAGAAAGTGGCGAGGAGCGTTATGATATTGTGTTAAAGCCTTATGATGAGCGTAAACCTGCAATAATACTTGAATTAAAACGTGTAAAGAGGTTTACAGAGATGGAAAATATGTGCCAGAAAGCACTGCAACAGATAGAGGATAGGCATTATGATGCAGAGCTGCTTGATGAAGGGTATATGTTTATTAAAAAGTATGGTATATGTTTCTGTAAGAAAAGTTGTATGGTAATGATAAACAAATAATTAACTAATAACTTGAAGGCTGAATAGTAACCAAATACCTAACAACTTCTTTATCTAATTCTTGCATAAATATAAATCTAGTTGTATAATATGCAGGGCATTGATTTAATTATTTATTTATAAAAAGGACGGTGTATTATATGGTGAAAGTTGGAATTATAGGGTCTACTGGCTATGCAGGACAGGAGCTTGTGAGAATACTTTTACAGCATCCAGAAGCAGAAATTGTGTGGTATGGCTCAAAATCATATATAGATAAAAAATATAGTGAAGTATTTGGCAATATGTTTCAGATTGTAGATGATACTTGTATGGGTGAGAATATTGAAAAGCTTGCAGACAAAGTAGATGTTATTTTTACAGCTACTCCACAGGGGTTGTGCAGCTCACTTGTCAATGAAGACATATTAAAAAAGACAAAGATAATTGACTTAAGTGCAGATTTTAGAATTAAGGATGTTAACAGATATGAGAAGTGGTATGGTATTAAACATCAAAGCCCTTCATTTATAGAGGAAGCTGTGTATGGGCTATGTGAAATAAATAGGACATATATAAAGAATGCAAGACTTATAGCTAATCCAGGCTGTTTTCCAACATGTACTATCCTTTCAATATACCCTCTTGCAAAAGAAGGGGTTATAGATATGAACACTGTTATTACTGATGCAAAATCAGGTGTGTCAGGTGCAGGACGTGGGTCAAAGATAGCAAATCTTTACTGTGAGGTTAATGAAAGTATTAAGCCATATGGTGTGACATCACATCGCCATACGCCTGAGATTGAAGACCAGCTTTCATATGCATCTGGCAAAGAGGTTATTATTAACTTTACACCACACCTTGTACCAATGAACAGAGGCATACTTGCGACTTCATATGCAACATTAAAAGAAAAACTTTCATATAGTGATGTCAAGGCTCTTTATGATAAATATTATAAAGATGAATATTTTGTACGTGTCCTTGATGAAAATGTGTTTCCAGAGACAAGATGGGTAGAGGGAAGTAATTTTACTGATGTGAATTTTAAAATAGATGAACGCACAGGACGCATTATAATGATAGGGGCTATTGACAATATTGTGAAAGGTGCAGCAGGACAAGCTGTTCAAAATATGAATATTATGTTTGGACTTGAGGAAAACATGGGTTTAAAGATGGTTCCTGTATTTCCTTAAAAAGCAGAAAGGATATTAGTTATGAGTGATAAAGAAAAAGAGGCATATTTTGATATAATTACAGAGAAAGCAGAAACGCTTATTGAAGCACTGCCATATATACGTGACTTTAATAATAAAAGAGTTGTGGTTAAGTATGGGGGCAGTGCAATGCTTGATAAACGTCTTGAGGAAAGTGTTATTAAGGACGTTGCATTGTTAAAGCTTGTAGGAATGCAGCCGATTATTGTACATGGCGGTGGTAAAGAAATAAGTAAATGGCTTGATAAAATTGGAAAAAAGTCAGAATTTGTGAATGGACTGAGAGTAACTGATAAAGATACTATGGAAATAGTAGAGATGGTACTTAATTATATTAATAAAAATCTTGTGCAGATGGTTGAAAAACTTGGCGTTAAAGCTGCTGGCATATCTGGCAAAGATGGAGGTATGTTAAAGGCTGTGAAGAAAAAGCCAGATGGCAAAGATATCGGATATGTTGGAGATATACAGTCAGTTAATACGGATATTATAGATACACTGCTTGATAATGATTTTATTCCTGTTATTGCTACGGTAGGTATGGATGACGATGGCAATACTTATAATATAAATGCTGATGATGCTGCCTGTTCAATAGCTTCTGCAATATATGCTGAGAAATTGGCATTTTTGACTGATGTAGAAGGTGTATGTATGAACCCTGATGATAAAAACTCGCTTATTTCAGTGCTTGATTTAAATGAAGCCAATAAGCTTATAGAAGGCGGCGTAATAAGTGGTGGTATGCTGCCAAAGGTTATTAACTGTATTAATGCTGTTAATGCAGGTGTAAACAGAGTGCATATTATTGACGGCAGGAGAGAACACTGTTTGCTGCTTGAGTTCTTTACAAAGAAAGGTATTGGCACTGCAATAATTGGTGATGACAGCGGACGTTACTTTAATGAATAAGAATTAATGGAGGGTTGTTATGGATTTAAAAGAAGCTTCAAAACATTTTATAAATGTATATAACAGAAATATAGTTTTTACAAAGGGCGAGGGTGTGTACCTTTACGATAATAATGGTGAAAAGTATCTGGATTTTGGCGCTGGTATTGCAGTGTCTGCACTTGGGTATAGTAATGAAGAGTACAAACAGGGATTAAAAGACCAGATTGACAAGTTAATTCACATATCTAACCTTTATTTTAATGAACCTTCAATAAAGGCAGCAGAGTATCTGGCAAAAGCTTGTGGACTTGATAAAGTATTTTTTACAAATAGTGGTACAGAAGCTATTGAAGGCGCTATAAAGCTTGCAAGAAAGTACGCTTATTTAAAGAATAAAGAGAGCAAGGGTGAAATAATTGCAATGGAACACTCTTTCCATGGAAGAAGTATGGGAGCACTTTCTGTCACTGGCACAAAACACTACAGAGAGCCTTTTGAACCGTTAATTGGCGGTGTGTCATTTGCAGAGTATAATAATTTAGAAAGTGTAAAGGCGCTTATAACCAAAGATACATGTGCAATTATTTTAGAAACATTACAGGGAGAGGGAGGCATATATCCTGCTTCTAAAGAGTTTATAACAGGTATAAGAAAACTTTGTGATGAAAATGATATTATAATGATACTTGATGAAATACAGTGTGGCATGGGGCGTACTGGCAAGATGTTTACATATCAGTACTATGATGTATTACCTGATATAACAACAACAGCTAAAGCACTGGGATGTGGTGTACCTGTTGGCGCATTTGCTGCCAAAACAGATGTTGCAGATGCAATGAAACCTGGCGACCATGGAACTACTTATGGCGGCAATCCACTTGCAACTGCTGCCGTGTGCAAAGTATTTGAGATATTTGAAAAAGAAAATATACTAGGTCATGTAAATGAAACTGCACCTTATTTTGTAGAAAAACTTAATTTACTTAAAAGTAAATACGCAAATATTATAAAAGATGTGCGTGGAATTGGACTTATGCAGGGAATTGAATTAAGTATACCAGTGAATGATATTGTAGTAAAAGCACTTAAAAAACATTTAATTTTAATATCAGCAGGAAGTAATATAATAAGGTTTGTGCCTCCTCTTGTAATAGAGAAAAAACATATTGATATAATGTATAATGTACTTGACGATATTTTCAGTGATATCTGAAAGTCTAAGAGTCAGCCTGTATAATTTATTCTGTTTTGGAAATATTTTTAACAAAAGGTTCTTGAATGGAGGGAAATTATGTGGGGAATGATTATTTCAGTAATATCAGGAATACTTATGAGTGTGCAAGGTGTATTTAATTCTGAAGTGACAAATAAGACGGGAGTATGGATTGCAGCAGCATTTGTGCAGGCTACAGCATTTATTGTCTGTATGGCAGCATGGCTTGTGACAGGCAGGGACAGCAGCTTTGGAGCTGTTATTTCAACAAGACCTGTCTATCTGCTGTCAGGAGGAATAATAGGTGCATTTATAACTTATACTGTAATTGTAGGTATGAATTCATTAGGACCTGCGCAGGCAGTCATGTTTATTGTAACTGCGCAGGTAGTTTCAGCTTATCTTATTGAACTTTTTGGAATGTTTGGTACTCAGAAAAGTTCATTTCAGTGGTCAAAGCTTGCTGGCGTTGCACTTATGGCAGCAGGTATTATTGTTTTCAAATGGAAAGACTTAAATCATTAAAAAATGTTAAGTAAAAAGTAATAAATTTGTTGATTGTACCTATTGTAATAATTTATTGAATTGGTTATTATAATTATAACAGTAATTCCCTGATAGAAATGGGCGGCATAGCTTTTCATAAAAAGTATGGAGGGTTGTGCATGGAAAAAAACAAATTGATAACAGTTGCCATATGTTGTGTATTTATAGTATTTTCGGGCGTTTTCTATATAAAAATGAACACAGGTGGCACAGAATTAAACTTTATTAAAAATAGCGAACAAGACGTATCTGGCATTACGATGGCACCGCAAGAAACAGAAGCTTTTAAAGAGCAGGAAAAGGATATTGCGGTGTATATATGTGGTGCTGTGAAACATCCAGGTGTATATAGTTTTGCAACAGGCAAAAGACTTTGTGATGCTGTAAAAGCAGCAGGTGGATTTAAAAAATCTGCGGCACGCTCTGCTATAAATCTTGCAAGACTACTTGTTGACAGTGAACAAATAATTATACCAACCAAGAAACAAATAAATACAGGCAATAATACAAATTTGGAAAACAGTTATGAAGTTACGTCTGGTGATAATGATGGGCTTGTAAATATTAATACCGCCTCTAAAGAAGAGCTTATGACGTTATCTGGAATTGGCGAAAGCAAGGCTGATGCTGTTATTAAGTACCGTTCGTCAAATAAATTTAATTCTATTGAAGATATAAAAAATGTTGCAGGCATTAAAGATGGCGTATTTAATCAAATAAAAGACCAAATTACTGTGTAAATTTATAAATGGAGGATTAAAATAATGGCTAGAAAAGTTTTAGTTGTGGATGATGAAAAACTTATTGTAAAAGGAATCCGTTTTAGCTTAGAGCAGGATGGCATGGAAGTTGATTGTGCATATGATGGTAAAGAAGCACTTGAACTTATAAATAAAAATAAATATGATATAATCCTTCTTGATGTTATGCTTCCTGCTCTTAATGGCTTTGAAGTTTGTCAGCAGATACGTGAATTTTCTAATGTTCCTGTTATAATGCTTACTGCAAAAGGCGATGATATGGATAAGATTTTAGGGCTTGAATATGGTGCAGACGATTATATTACAAAACCATTTAATATTTTGGAAGTAAAGGCACGTATTAAGGCAATTATAAGAAGAAGTTTTGTTGCAGAAAGTAAAGAACCACAAAAAATTTATTCGTATGGTAATTTAAAGATTGACATAGACAGCAGAAGAGGTTATATAGGCGATACTGAAGTCAATCTTACCGCAAAAGAATTTGATTTGCTTGAACTTTTAATGCTTCACCCAAATAAAGTATATGGCAGAGAAGAGCTTTTAAATACTGTATGGGGTTATGACTATCCAGGTGATGTCAGAACTGTAGATGTACATATCCGCCGTTTAAGGGAAAAAATCGAAGAGTCCCCTAGTAATCCGATTTTTATCCATACTAAATGGGGTGTTGGATATTATTTCCAAAAGTAAGATACAATTTTAGGAGGCAGCGTTTTGAAAAGCGTATGGGGCAATCTGCTGTACAACCTTAGAAGTATGCATTTTCAAGTGTTTTGTATACTGTTGTGTGTAGGTTTAATACCTATAATATTTTTATTTAGAGTTATAACAAATACATATGATACCCAGATGATTTCACAACGAACTGACGAATTGCAGTCATATGGCACAGTTGTTTCTAACTTAGTTGTATCAACAGGATATCTTTCTGGACATACTTCATCTGAGGTGGACAGTGAAACAGAAGAAATAGCCAATATTTACCAGGGGCGTATAATTATTGTCGATAAGGATTTAAGAATACTAAGAGATACTTATGGGCTTGAAGAAGATAAAACCTTGATTTCTACGGAAGTAGTAAAGTGCTTTGGAGGAAACAGTGAGAAAAAGTATGTAAATGATTTAGGTGAATATATGCAGCTTACTATGCCTATAGTAGACCCACAGCTTGATGAAGTATGTGGTGTAATAGTTATAAGCTATTCTGTCAAAAACTTAGAAAATATTTCACATAAAGTATCACATAGGGTGCTTTTCCTGCTTTTGGGAATTGCACTTATTATAATCATTTTGTCGTTTGTATGCTCCCTTATACTTACAACACCTTTAAAAAAAGTTACCGATTCAATTAATGATATATCAAAAGGCGATATGGATATAAAACTGGATATGCATGGATATTCGGAACTTGTAAAGATTTCAGAGTCATTTAATCAAATGATAGATGTTATAAGAAAACAGGAAAATTCAAGGCAAGAGTTTGTTTCTAATGTATCACATGAGTTAAAAACACCTCTTGCTTCAATGAAAGTGCTTTCTGATTCACTTCTTATGCAGGAAGGTATGCCAGAGGAGATATACCGTGAATTTCTAGGCGATATAACTACAGAAATTGAAAGGATGACACAGATAATCAACGACTTACTTTCAATGGTAAAGCTTGATAAGGACAATGCAGTTATGCAGGTAACTAATATAAGCATAAATGAACTTCTTGAGCAGCTTCTTAAACGACTAAAGCCTATCGCTGCAAAGCGAAATATAGAACTTGTATTTGAAAGTTATCGTCCTGTTATGGCAGATGTTGACGAAGTAAAGATATCAATAGCACTTAACAATATTATTGAAAATGCAATTAAATATAACTATGATGACGGCTGGGTAAGAGTAACATTAAATGCAGACCACAAATTTTTCTTTGTGACAGTGCAAGATTCAGGGGTTGGAATACCAGAGGATTTACAGGACAGTGTCTTTGAAAGATTTTACAGAGTGGACAAGGCAAGGTCAAGAGAGACAGGTGGTACAGGGCTTGGACTTGCAATTACAAAAAATGCTGTTCTTCTTCATAGAGGTTCAATAAAACTTTATAGCAAAGAAAAAGAGGGAACTACATTTACAGTTAGAATTCCACTTAATTATATCCCTTAGAAAGGAAAGGAAATTTATTATGAAACCATGCCAGTTTATTTTAATATGTATTTTGGCAATGTGTTTTTGTGCATCATGTGGAAGAGCTGAAAAATATGAAGGGTATTATATATTTGGAATTGATGCTAATGAGACAAAAGTGGCATATGAAAAATACACTCCAACTTCAAAAGATACTAATGGGCTTATCACAGAATTTTTAGACAGAATGTCAAATGAACAGAAAGATATGCATATAAAAAAAGCAATTCCTGATGATGTTATTATAGACAATTATGTTGTATCAGAAGAGGGCAATCTCTCTGTTTATTTTAACTCTTCATATGGCAACTACACAGGTGTGCTTGAAATACTTAGGCGAGCAGCTATTGTAAAGACGTTATGCCAAATACCAGAAATAACAGGTGTTCAGTTTTATATTGCAGGACAGCCGCTTACTGGTTCAAATATGGAAGCAGTAGGTGTTATGTATGCAGATGATTTTATAGATAATACAGGTGGAGAAACCAGTTATAAGCAAAATGCCACACTGAATATGTATTTTGCCGACCACAGAGGTACTTCACTTGTTGAAGTGCCAGTGGAGATAACTTATGATGCAGCAATTCCACTAGAGCAACTTGCGATTGAGCAACTTATGAAAGGTCCTTATTCTATAGATGGTGTTAATAAAGATACAGTGCTTTCTACAATACCAGAGGGCACAAGGCTTAATAAAGTTACAGTAAAAGAAAATACTTGTTATGTAGACTTTTCATCTGAGTTTTTAAATAAACGAAAGGCTATAACAGCCGATGTTGCAATTTATTCTGTTGTAAATACACTTGTCGAGCTTCCTACAGTTAATAAAGTGCAGTTTAGTATAGATGGTGAACAGGTTCTTGAGTACAGTGATACAATGAAATTTGGTGAGCCATTTGAAAGAAATCTTGATTTAGTGCTTTCAGGAGTAACTATTTCATCGAACAAAAAGGAGGGATAATAATAAAAAGACCAGCAGTATGGATATTGACCATGCTTGTTATACTCTTTTGTCTGTACAGGTGTTTCTTTTCAGAAAAAGATGATGCTCGTTACTATATAATGGATAGTATTTTTGATGACAAAATAGAAGCCAAAATAACAGGCATGGTATACAGTTATAATGACAAAGAAACATATCTTAAAGATGTATATATAAATATTGATTCTGATATTTCTTATCAACTTGCAGACTTATTAATCTATAAAGTACCCCATTTTAAACTAGGTAGTTGCTTAGAAATTTATGGCACTATTTATAAAACTGAAACTTCTTCTAATCCTGGACAGTTTAACCAGAGAGAGTATTTAAGAGAAAAAAATATTTATTACACGGCAGTTGCAAAGTCTGTAACTGTATCTGCAAGTCAAAATAGTGATAATTCTTATAAAAGTATCTATAATATATATTTAGAAAAAATCCAAAATTTAAAAGAAAAACTTACAGAAGTGTACAGCAAAGCACTTCCCGAAAAAGAATGTGGTATAGTAACTGCAATGTTACTTGGAAACAAAACACTTCTTGATATGGATATAAAAAAACTTTACCAAGAAAGCGGTATAGGACATCTGCTGGCAATAAGCGGACTGCATATTTCAATAATTGGCATGGCAGTGTATAAACTTGTGACAGCATTGTTAGTGTTTATATGTAATATTATAAAACGCATATACAGGTTTGTATATAGAGTAGATGATATAACACTTGGATATCTTAAAATGACAAACTGCATGTGTATTGCTATACGAAGCATTTCTACATTTATATCTATAACTTTTATTATTATGTATGGTTATATGACAGGTTTTAGTACATCTGTAACCAGAGCTGTAATAATGACAACAATAATGCTATTTGCACCGATTATAAGACGCAGTTATGATATGCTTTCAGCAATGGGCATAAGTGCTGTAATTATACTGCTTAAAAAGCCATTTGCAATATATTCATGCAGCTTTTTACTTTCATTTGGTGCAGTTGCAGGAATTGGTATTGTTTATCCTGTTTTAAAAAAGATGTATTCAAAAAAGAATAAAAATCCCAGAAAAAATAATTTATTTGCAGATACATTGTTATCAAGCCTTGCAATACAGCTAACAACACTTCCGTTTATACTGTATTTTTACTATGAATTTCCATTGTATGGCATATTTATAAATATTATTGTAATACCACTTGCATCTATACTTGTAATAATATGTGCAGCAGGAGGTGTTGTTGGTTTAGTATTTATGCCATGTGCAAAGTTTATTCTTGGAAGCGCATATATCATTTTAAATATATATGAAATTGTATGCAGAACTTTTGCAAAACTTCCATACAATATAATTATTACTGGAAAACCTGATATATGGCAAATAGTTGTTTATTTTATACTGCTTGCTGCTTCACTGATAGTAGTATATTGGTATGAAAACAATACAGAAAATGATATAGAGAATAATTATATGTATAGTATAAAGGCAATTTTTTTGATAAATATATCTTTGGCTTTTTTTATAATAACTATAGTTAATACATATACAAAAAAATATAATGGAGTTAAGGTAACTTTTCTCGATGTTGGGCAGGGTGATGCTATTTTTATACAAGACAACAGTCAAACAACATATCTTATAGATAGTGGAAGTAGTAGTATAGATGGTGTTGGCGATTACAGAATAATTCCATACCTTAAATGCAATGGCATAAAAAATATAGACTATATGATAATGACACATAGTGACGAAGACCATATTTCGGGGCTTAAAGAGATTTTACAGCAGTCACGCACAGGAATTAAAACAGCAAACCTTTTACTTCCAAATCCTGATATTTCCTGCAAGGAAGAGGCATATTACGAAATAGCAGAGCTTGCCAGTGAAAATGGCGTAAATACGGCTTATATAGAAGCAGGCGATACTCTTTTAGGAAAGAATGAATTTAGTATACGGTGTCTGCACCCAGAGACAGGTTTTAATGCAGAATCAGCTAATGCATATTCAACAGCTCTAAGTATAGTATATGGAAATACTTCATTTCTTCTAACAGGAGATATAGAGGGAAATGGAGAAAATGCACTTTTAGAAAAACTTCAAAATGACAATACACTGCCTGTAAAGTACAATATTTTAAAAGTTGCACATCATGGCTCTAAAAACTCAACTTCTGATGAATTTTTAGAAAGAGTGTCACCAGATATTTCTATAATATCATGTGGAAAAAATAATACATATGGACATCCACATAAAGAACTGCTTGAAAGGCTGCAAAATGCAAATAGTGACTGGATTGCTACAAAAGATGCAGGAGCAATAACGGTATTAAGTGATGGGAAAGAAATAAAAACAGAATGCTATAAATAAAACTTTTTTTACAAATTTTTTTATGAATGACAATATCTGTCAATGTGGTTTGATATAATACAATAAACATAATATATGAACGGCAACAGAGAGGAGAGTATTACATATGGACAACAATTATTACAGCGAAGAACAACAAAACAACATGCAAAAGGTGTTTTACGAAGAACCAGTATCTGTTAAAGAATGGGTAATTACATTATTAATTATGGTGATTCCTATTGTAAACCTTGTTATGATATTTGTATGGGCGTTTGGTAGTAAACAAAAAAAGAGCAAATCAAATTACTTTAAAGCTGCTTTAATTATGAGTGGTATTGCTATTGCATTTTCTATTGTGCTTTCAATAATTATAGTAGTATTATTTTCAGCAGGAAGTAGTTACGCTTCACAACAAAATGATTTTACAAATTATTTAGAGGATAACTACGAAGGCGAAGATTATAATTATAATAGTTCTTATATTGACAATGATAACTACTATAATGACTATTATGATTATGAAGATGGAAATTATGAGGATTATGAGGATTATGACTATTATGACGATAATGAGTATGAGGAGGACGAAGATTGGGAAAGTGAAGATGAGGAAAATGATACGGAATTAGTTAATTCAGATTATGAGTATATCTTCCCTGATTCAGATACAGAAAAATTAACAGAAAGTATGGCAGCAGTTCTTTCAAAAGAAGAACTCCGATTGGCAATCAATGAAATCTATGCACGACATGGAAGAAAGTTTGATGATAAAAATTTACAAGAATATTTTAATGAAAAAGATTGGTATACTGGAACTATTGACGCAAAAGATTTTGATGAAAGTGTTTTTAATAAAACAGAAAAGTATAATATACGACTTTTAAGCAAATATAGATAGTAATACAACATATATATACAGATGCAAAATTATATAGGAGAACAATAAATGGATAGACGCAGCTTTTTTATAAAAATATGTCAAGAAAATCATGGCATTATACGCAATAACTCATATGAATGTAATGGTAAAAAGATACAGCTTAATTATTCCTGCAAAGAGCATCAATGTGTAGAAGTTCTTACACCAGCTAAAATATATGATATACAAAATGACAAACAGGGATTTTTTAAATCATCTTTCAGATATTCAGATAGATGTGATATACAGGTGGTCAACGCTGATAGTTACAAATATCCTACAGAATTAGTTATGAATTTTGCCAATGCTGTACATCCAGGAGGCGGTTATTTGCATGGTGCTTTGGCACAAGAAGAATGTCTTTGCAGAGAGAGCACTTTATATGCCTCTATCAGTTCAAATACAGCAAAGGAAATGTACAATGCAAATACAAGAAATAAAGAAATTTTTGATACTGAATATATACTGCTTTCTCCATATGTAGAGGTATTTCGCAATGATGCTCTTGGACTTTTGGAAAAACCATATACATTAGCAGTTATGACGATTGCTGCACCTAACAGACTTTATGGAAAAGCAAAAATGGCAAACCAGAGTGATGTTGCAGAATATATGAAGAAAAGAATCCGCCAGTACCTAATATGTGGGGCATATTATGGCTACAGAACAACAACACTAGGAGCATGGGGCTGTGGAGCATTTGGCAACGATGCTAAAGATGTGGCAGGGTATTTTAAGGAAATATTGATAAACGAAGGATATCAGAAATATTATGATAAGATACTATTTGCAGTTTATGATACAACAAATGAGCAATATAGATATAATGCTTTTAAGAAAGCCTTCCAGTAATAAAGCTGGCAATTAATCCGACATAATATGTCTCCGGCAGTCCACAATTCTGCCAGAGACATTCTTGATATATTAATGGGCTTTGGATTTCTCCCTACTTTGAAAGGCTTCTATCATCAGATTTATACTATTTTCAATTATTTTAATTTCATCTTGTGATAGATATTGCAAACGGTTTAATATGCCAGATACATCAGTTTGCCCACTTTTGCCCATTAATATATAGTCGCTAGAAACGCATAGTGTATTACAGATTTTAATAAGAGTTGGGATAGATGTTCCCACAATGCCACGTTCTAGGTCAGAAATGTATTGTGTTGAAACATCTATTTTATCCGCTAATTTTTCCTGCGTATATCCTGATATTTCTCGTGACTGTTGAATACGTCTGCCTATTTGTACATTGACATCTTTGCGTTTTTTCATATTATAAATACCACCTTTCGTTTCTATAATCCTTCATAATACATAAGGGAAGTAATTTAAGTAACCGAGCAAGACATTTATATTCAATAATAGTATGGACTTTTAATAAATTATTAGATACAAGATTATTGGATAAATTTGAGAAAACTGACAGATTAAAGGAGATTACTAATATGTTTTGTAGATATTGCGGAAATGAAATAAATGATAATTCTAAATTTTGCCCAAACTGTGGCAGAGAAATTGGTACAGGTAACTTAGTTGTTCCAAATAATATAGAGCCTATTAATAATGCTGCTAATAATACCAATAAAGAACCTAGTCCTACAGTTGTACATGTTACCAATGAAATAAAAAAAGATGATTCAGTATCATGTATTGGGTGTCTTGGGTATATATTTCTTCTTATCATAATACTTTCAATATTGGAGAGTTGTGTTGCGTAATATTATACCAACTTTCTATTTCATACCAAATAAAGATATATGATTCAGACGTAACAGTTCAGATACCCCCT
>DESG01000118.1 GCA_002361175.1 Lachnoclostridium sp. UBA3320
GCAAAAGAAAAAAGCCCGATATAGTGGGCAATAAGAAAGACACATTTAATCCATCAGATAACCTATTTGCGCAAAAGAAAAAAGCCCGATATAGTGGGAAATAAGTTGCGCTCTGCCGAACTCCCCGAGCGAGGCAGAGCGTGCGCAAAAGAAAAAAGCCCGATATAGTGGGCAATAAGTCCAATCAACTCCGGTTAAATCCTCGGTAGTCATGGCAAAAGAAAAAAGCCCGATATAGTGGGCAATAACTCTACCATTTCCTTTGAAGTACTGTGGAATAGCAAAAGAAAAAAGCCCAATATATTAGGCAATAACCTTTTAACTAGTTTTCATCAGTATCCTAACCCCTATAAGAAGAAAGTTTCACATAATGAGTAATAAATCAGTAAACAAGTACACTATGGTTTTTATAAAAGAGAACTTGAAATTATAAATAGAACGTTATAATAATGTAAATGAGTGAGGTATAATGAGTGTTTTGTATATAACAGAGAATGGCATTAAGATTGGTATCAATGGAGGAGTTGTCCAAGTTACGAAAGACAACGAAATATTACAGACAGTGCCTAAAGAAACTATTGATTCTATATTTATATTTGGCAACGCACAAATGACAACACAATGTACTAAATTTTGCCTTGAAAGGAAAGTACATGTAAGCTATCATTCCATGAGTGGTAAGTATTTTGGATGCTTACATTCTGTAGGCAATGTAAATGTAAAACGTCTGAAAACTCAAGTTTTTTTATCAGAGGATACAGACTTTCCTTTAGAGATTTCAAAGAAAATAATAGAAGCAAAGATAAACAACCAGCTTGTGGTTGGGAAGCGTTATCTCCGCAATTCATCAGCTATTATGGAAGAGCAGATATTCCAAATTTCTAATTCACGCAAAAAGGCAAAGGGAGCAAAGAGTATTGAGCAACTTATGGGATATGAAGGAATAGCATCCAGAAATTATTTTGAAATACTTTCAGAGGTTATTGATAAAGACTTTAAATTTTCTGGAAGAAACAGAAGACCACCATCTGACCCATTTAATGCTATGTTAAGCTTTGGCTATACTATGATAATGAATGAAATATACGGCATTTTGGAAAGCAGGGGATTAAATCCATTTGTTGGATTTTTACATCAAGACAAGGAAAAGCATCCTACGCTTGCAAGTGATATTATGGAAGAATGGAGACCAGTTATTGTCGATTCTGTTGTGATGAGCCTTATTCAAGGTCATGAAATTTCAATAAATGATTTCTACTATAATGAAGAAACAGGAGCTTGCTTGTTTAAAAAGGATGCAATGAAGATTTTTCTTGAAAAGATGGAAAAAAAGATGCGTTGTGAGGTTAAATATTTGGATTACATTGTAGGGGAAACAGATTTCCGCCACGCAATATGGCATCAAATAGGATTATTTATTAAAGCTTTGGAGAATAATTGTCCTGAAGAGTACATACCTTTTAAAATTAGATAGGCAGGTTATAAGATGACAGAAAAAGATTTTATGGAAAGTTTATCTTTTGAGAAATTTCAAGATAGAAAACAACCATATACTTTACTGATATATGACATTACAGATGACAAGCGCAGGACAAAATTTGCAAAGTATATGGAATGTTATGGAGTTCGTGTTCAAAAATCAGCGTTTGAACTACGTCTTTCAAACTCAAAGTTACAACAAATGATGGATGGTATTCCAAATTTTGTTTCTGATGTTGATAATGTCAGATTATATAAGATTCCTGAAAACAGTAAAGTATTAAACTGGGGAAATGCAGAAGTTAATTGCATAACAGAAGTAATTATTATCTGATATACTGATGAAAGCACTGGTATTGCTGGTGCTTTTTCTTGTTGTAAAATTAGGTTACTATGGCATTTGCACGAAAGTGCTATAGTATGATATAATACCAAAGTGCATAAAATATATATAAGTCTGTTGGTGTGGCATAATTGCATCAATATTTGTAGGGAAAGAGGATATAATGGAAAAAAAAGAGTTCAGATTATTTTTTACAGGCATATTGTCAGGTATAGCACTAATAATGTTGCTTATGTTGATACTGTTATTTACAGGCAGAGCGGATTTTAGCCTTCTTTTAACTGGAAATAGCAACAATTATGCAATGGAAAAGGAAATCAAAAAGAAAACAGATATTATCAAGAGGTATATAGACAGGTACTATCTTGATGAAATTGATAGTGAGACTATGGCAGACTCTGTTTATAAAGGCATAGTCGGCGGGCTTGGTGATACGTATGCTGCATATTATACATCTGACGAATATAAAGAAATTACCGAAAAATCAAGTGGTACATATTGTGGGATAGGTGCATATGTATCTACAGACCAAGAAACAGGGAATATAGTTATAGTTAAGCCTATGGAAGATGGACCTGCTGAACAGGCAGGGTTAAAAGTGGGAGATATTATTTATTATGTCAATGATGAAAATGTCTCAGGACAGGACCTTACAACAGTTCTTTCTAAAGTTAAAGGAGAAGCTGGAACTACAGTAGATTTAAAAATCTGGCGAGAGAGTGAGAACGGTTATCTTAATATTCAAGTTACACGCAGTCTTATAGAAGAAGACACAGTTTCTTCAAAGATGCTTGCTGGCAATACTGGATATATAAAAGTAACAGGATTTGAAGAGGTAACAAGTAAGCAATTTGAAAATGCTGTTGATACGCTTGAAAAAAATGGAATGAAAGCATTAATAATAGACTTGCGTGATAATGGCGGCGGGCTTTTGACATCAACAGTTAAAATGCTTGACAGGCTGCTTCCCAAAGGACTTCTTGTGTATACAAAAGATAAGGAAGGCATTGCAGAAGAATATTATGCAGAAGATGATAAATGTGTTAAAGTGCCTATGGCAATTCTTGTCAATGAACACTCTGCAAGCGCATCAGAAGTATTTTCTGGCGCATTGCAGGATGAAGGTGTGGCAAAGCTTGTAGGTACACAGACATTTGGAAAAGGCATAGTCCAAACAATATTTAACCTTGAAGATGGTACAGCTTTAAAGATGACTACATCTAAATATTATACACCTAAAGGAAGAAATATCCATAAAACAGGGCTTGCTCCTGATATAGAGGTTGAGCTTGATTCAAATACCCTTGCAAAAGATGGAGAAGAATTTGCTATAGATAACCAGATGCAAGCGGCATTGGATTATTTTGGCAGTAAGTAATATATTAGAAAGGGGAATATAAATGTATATTTTTCTTGGCATTATACTGGTTATAGTAGGTGTTGTCATGCTTATAAGTCCAAAAACCTTTTATCAAATTACTGAAAATTGGAAAAATAATAGTGAAATTGAGCCATCAAAGTTATATATTATTAGTACAAGGTTTGGGGGATGTGCTTTTCTTATAGTTGGATTAGCAGGTATAATCATACTTATTGTTTGTTAATTATAGTTAAAATTCTATTTTTTGTAAAACCATTGTTATCTAACAAAAGTTTGTAACAATGGTTTTATTCGTTATTATTTTGTTTTCTGTATTCAGAGGGTGAAAGCCCTGTGTATTTCTTAAAGAGTCTGCTGAAATAAAGTGGATTGTCGTAACCTGTTATAGAGGCTATTTCAGTTATATTATATTTGGTATTTTCAAGAAGGTTTTGGGCATTGGCGATGCGTATACTTAGTATATAGCTAAGTGGAGTGGTTTTATTGTATAGCTTAAAGTTTCTTATAAACCAGCTTGTGCTCATGTTTCTTGATGCAGCATACTCTTCAATATTTATATCTAAGTTATAGTGTTCATTAAAATAACTAACTGCAAGTTCAATTTCGTTTTGTGCAAAGCTATTCATAATTTTATTATCACTTGAGTGTCTGTCAACTTGTACGAAAAGCTGTAATAACAGCACAGCAAGCAATTCTTCATAGTGTGGTCTGCAAAGTTGTAGTTCTTGTATCATTGCTCTGTAAATTCTTTGGTATTCTTGGGAAGTTCCTGTATTAATTATATGCCCTGTAGTAGGGAAGTGATGTCTTTTAAGTATCTGTTTAACATTGCTTCCAGTAAAATGTACCCAGTACACTTCTGTTTGGTCTTTGGCAAAATATACATATCTTTGCATTTCCTTTGGACGGTAAAGCACCATGTTGCCAGCAGGAACTATTGTATCTTCTCCTTCTTTAAAATAAAAATGTACTTTTCCTGCGGCAATGTATAAAAGTTGATAGTCGATACGTCCTCTTGGTCGCCATGTTGGAAGCTTAGGGTGTTTTATAAGATGGTAAGTGCCGCAGCTGCCAACAATTAAAGGTTTACTTTTGTCCTTAAAGTCAACAAGTGAGTTGTTGAGATATCCAGAGTTTATATACATGTCAGTTAATCCTTTCTTAATTGTATGATTATATATAATAATATTGTATCATTTTGTGCATGTTTTGTCCAATAGAATTTATGGACAAAAAACATTGGTAAAGAGTATAATTTAGCTACAAAACAAGGAAAAGTAAAATAAGGAGGAATTAATATGATTGTACAAAAACATTATGAGAACTTAAAAATAATGCATGAAAATACTATGCCGCCAAGGGCGTATTATGTCCCTGCATCAAAGAATATGGGAAATTTTTTAGGAAATAGGGAAGAATCAGACCGTATACAGATGCTTAATGGAGAGTGGAAGTTTAAGTATTTTAGCAGCATTTATGATTTGCAGGATAAATTTTATGAAAATGTTTATCTGGCAGATGATTTTGAACTAGTTACAGTGCCAGGAATGTGGCAGAGCTATGGTTATGACTATAACCAATACACTAATATAAGGTATCCTATTCCAATTGACCCACCATATGTACCACAGGAAAATCCATGTGGAGCTTATATCTGTGATTTTAATTATCAAAAAAATGAAAATGCACCAAGGGCTTATCTAAATTTTGAAGGAGTGGATTCTTGTTTTTATGTTTGGATTAATGGAGAGTATGTGGGGTATAGTCAAGTATCACATGCAACGGCTGAATTTGATGTTACAGATATGCTTTGTGATGGTGGAAACAGGCTTGCGGTGCTTGTGCTTAAATGGTGTGATGGCACTTATCTTGAAGACCAAGACAAGTTTCGTATGAGTGGCATTTTCAGAGACGTATATCTTATAAAAAGACCAGAAAACTTTTTATATGACTATTTTACAACGGTATCTATAAGTAATGATAGTGCAGAGATTATATTAAGGGCTTCATTTATAGGTGGCTTTTTTCCAACAGATATTTCTGTTTTTGACAGTGATGGCAATAAAGTGGCATCGGGCATATTTAAGCCATTGGAAGGTGACAGTGAGTACCAGTATGTGTGTAAAATGAAGATTAAAAACCCCATACTCTGGAATCCAGAAAATCCTTATCTGTATAATGTGGTAATTGATACAGGGGATGAAGTAATTACAGATAGGATTGGCATTAGGGAAATCTATGTGAGTGGCAATGTGGTATACGTAAATGGCAGTCCAGTTAAGTTTAAGGGAGTAAACAGGCATGATTTTGACCCTGTTACTGGATTTGTAACAAGCCCTAGTCAGGTTATGAAAGATTTGCTTATGATTAAACAGCATAATTTTAATGCAATACGCAGTAGCCATTATCCAAATGTACCATATTTTTATCAGCTTTGTGATGAACTGGGATTTTTTGTTATAAATGAAGCTGACAATGAAAGTCATGGCACACAGACGCAGTATCTTAAGGATTCTTCTTGGGAAAATGTTAAGGAACATTGGAATGAAAGGATTGCAGATAATCCAGATTTTATTCTCGCAACGCTTGACCGCATTAAACTATGTGTGCAGAGAGATAAAAATAGACCTTGTATTGTAATATGGTCTATGGGCAATGAATGTGCATACGGATGTACATTTGAAGCAGCACTTAAATGGACTAAAGAATTTGATAAAACACGCCTTACACATTATGAAAGTGCGATATATAGAAATAGCAAAAAAGAATATGATTATTCTAATATTGACATAAATGGCAGAATGTATCCATCTTTTGAAGAAATACAGGAATATATTGAAAGTAACCCTGACAAACCGTTACTCCTTGTTGAATATTGTCACTCTATGGGCAATGGTCCAGGAGATTTAGAAGACTATTTTAATATAATAAATGCTAATGATATATTGTGTGGTGGCTTTGTGTGGGAATGGTGTGACCACGCAATATATAAAGGTAAGGCAGAAAATGGCAAAAATATTTATTATTATGGCGGAGACCATAAGGAAGATATCCATGATAGCAATTTCTGCACAGATGGTCTTGTGTATCCAGACCGCACACCACATACAGGGTTGCTTGAGTGTAAAAATGTTAACCGTCCAGCACGAGTTACTGGTTTTGATGTCAGCACAGGTGTCCTTTATGTACATAATTATCTGGATTTTACTGATTTAGAAAGATATCTTTACATGAAATACACATTAAGCTGTGATGGCAAACTTTTGGAGAGTGGGCATGTACAATTTATAGAGCCAGTTTTAGCACATAAAGATGGTAAGACACATTTAGATATTAATGTTCCAGAAACAGGAAAATGCTATCTGAAAGTTAGTTATTATTCCAATTCAGATGATTTATGCCTTGGATTTGATGAGCTTGGCATTAATAACAAAGACATAAGAAACCAGACAGCAGTAATGATGTTAGAAAAAGATTATGAGGAGGTAGACAAGCTTTCAGTTTATGAAAATGACAGATACCTTATAATCAGTAATAAATTTATCTACTATGTTTATAACAAGTTAAATGGGCTATTTAAGGAAATTATTTATAAAGGAAAGAAGATTATAGCAAAACCTTTTGAAATTAATATATGGAGAGCACCAACGGATAATGATACAAAGATTAATGATAAATGGCTTGCAGCACATTATGATAAAAGCGTGACAAGGGCTTATACAACAAAGTATACGATAGATAAACAGGGCGTGACTATACACAGTGTAATGTCAGTAGCAGCAGATTCATTGCAAAAAATACTTGATATTAAAACTAACTGGCGCATTAACAATGTAGGCGCAATTTCTGTTGAAATGTATGTTAAAAAAGATGTAGAGTTTCCTGTTTTGCCAAGGTTTGGTCTTCGACTTTTTCTTGATAACGGCATGAATGATGTTTCATACTACGGAATTGGTCCATATGAAAGCTATATTGACAAACAAAGGGCTGGCTGGCATGGACTGTTTAATGCAAAAGTAACAGATTTGCATGAAGATTATATACGTCCACAAGAAAATGGAAGTCATACAGATTGTGATTATATATCTGTAGCTGGAGATGGCAAGAGAATTACTGCGGTATCAGAAATCCCATTTTCATTTAATGCGTCAAAGTATACACAAGAGGAACTGGCAGAAAAGAGACATAATTATGAACTTAAAGAGTCAGGATTTACAGTGCTTTGTCTTGATTATAAACAAAATGGCATTGGCTCAAATAGCTGTGGTCCTGAACTTCTTGATAAATATAGATTTGATGAGGATGTGTTTAAATTTAGGATTAAACTTGTTTTTTGAAGGTATTTGAATGTACGAATGGAGGTAGAGTATGGAGGAGAAGAAAACGTATCTTAAATGGTACAATAAAGTAGGATATGGTTCAGGCGATATTGCAGGTAATGTAGTTTATGCATTTTTATCATCATTTTTAATGATATTTCTAACAGATACTATAGGGATGAATGCTGGAATAGTTGGAACATTAATGATGTTTTCCAAACTTTTTGACGGCGTGACTGATATATTTTTTGGTTCAATGATTGACAGAACAAAGACTAAGATGGGGAAAGCAAGACCTTGGATGTTGTGGGCTTACCTAGGGTGTTCTGCAATGATTGTATTGATTTTTGTGATTCCTGCAGGAATTAGCGAAACGGCACAGTATGCATGGTTTTTCGTAACGTATACGCTGTTAAATGCAGTTTTTTATACTGCTAATAATATCGCATATTCAGCGCTTACAGCACTGATTACAAAGAATGACAGCGAGCGTGTACAGATGGGCTCTATCCGTTTTATGTTTGCATTTGGAACAAGTCTTTTAATACAAACAATTACAGTTAGTGCGGTTGAAGCATTTGGCGGTGGGGCAGCAGGTTGGAAGATGGTAGCTATCATATATGCAGTTATTGGACTTGTTGTCAATACCATTTCGGTTTTATCTGTAAAAGAGCTGCCAGAGAAGGAACTTGAAGAGGATGTATATGCCAAAAAAGAGAAAGAAATTGAAAAATACAATCTCAAATCAGCAGCAAAAATGCTTGTTGCCAATAAATACTATTTAATCATATGTATTATGTATATACTGATGCAGGTTTTTACTGCAACGTTAAATATGGGTATCTACTTTATGACATATATTTTAGGCAACGCATCACTTCTGGGAGTTTTTGCATGGGCAATTAATATTCCACTTATAGCAGGGCTTTTACTTACACCAATGTTAGTAAAAAAATTTAACGGAATGTATAAACTTAATTTTACAGGATATATAATTGCAACAGTGTCAAGAGGTCTTGTAATCGTGGCAGGATATATGGGAAATCTTCCACTTATGCTTTTATTTTCAGGAATCGCATCACTTGGAATGAGTCCGCTGCAAGGTGACTTAAATGCACTAATTGCAGAGTGTTCTGAATATACATTTTTAAAGACTGGAAAACGTATTGATGGAACAATGTACTCATGCACATCACTTGGTGTCAAAATCGGAGGCGGCATAGGCACAGCGCTTGCAGGATGGCTTTTAAATGCAAGCGGATATATAGCAAATGCTGACATACAGCCTGACTCATGTATAAATATGTTGTATATTATGTACTTATGGCTGCCAATGATAATAAATCTAGTTATAACATTATTTCTTTCTAGATTAAAAGTTGAAAATGCCAACGCAGCACTTAGAGCAAGTAAATAATTGGAATTTGTTGGTTATATGAATTTGTTAGTAGTAGTGTAGTTAGGTTATGAGCTGGTAGCTTGCCAGCTCATGCAGTCAACTGCTTACCATCAATGTCAGAATCAATAAAGTCGCACGGAATCAGCAAAAGTAAAAAAACTAAATCATGTCTACCTACAACACATTAAAATTCATTAAATAATAATGAAAATATCTTAAAAAATGCACAAAGTATTATTTATATATTATATCAGCTCTTTTCTATTGTAATTTTCATATTATATTATCTTTCTAAGTGAAATTACACTATCCACAAATGCATTATAAAAAATATTGCAGAAGCTCTGTAGGTGTAAGGAGTGGAATATTAAATTCTTTAAAATCCTTTTTGTTTCGGGTAATAATGTAATCACAATGGATTGATTTAGAGCAAGTAGCTACAAGGCAGTCCTCAAAATCCTGTGCTTTTCGTTGAAATGCAGTAAGGATATCATTGTTAGTAACACTGCACACTTTAACTATTTCTAATATCTTTCCGATTGCTTTATATGCAAGGTCGGTATTATGAGTATACTTCCTTACCAGATAGTAGATGTCGGTTATAGCAGATGCGGAAACAAAACCTTCAATTCTATGTTCTTCACAGAGACTTAGACACTTGCATGAATCTTCAACGAAAGGTTCCCTTTCCAATAGTACATCAATAATGACATTTGTATCACACATAATCTTCATATTTTAACAGACGCTCCTCTCGTAAAGAATCCAAATCAATATCAGAAGGAACATCTTTAAGTATTCCACGGAGAGAATCCACGGCAGAAATATGAGGATTTACAACCTTGGCAATAATTTTTCCATTGCGTGTGATAAAAATGTCCTCTTGAGTAATCAAATCAAGATATTGACCAAAATTTGTTTCAAATTCAGTTGCAGTAACAATCATAAATGGGTTCTCCTTTTCTTTGAAATTATTCTTATTATATGTAATTTTAAAGGAAAAATCAATTATCACTTTTCATATAGTTAAATATTTTGAACTTTTAATGTAACAGTTCAGATACCCCCTT
>DESG01000151.1:0-4961 GCA_002361175.1 Lachnoclostridium sp. UBA3320
GTATAAATTTACTATGATTTTTGCCTTGATAATTTTTGTTAATTTTATTTTTGCTCATGAGAATATTTTTAATTTTGAGTGTCGCATTCATCCACTAAGCTAAAGACTTAGTGGGATTCTGCGATATTTTTTCTGAATTCAGAAGTCATCTAACCAAGCTGTATTTTCCCTTCTGCTATATTTGAAATAACTTCGACTAAAAATTCATGTTCCCTAAGCAATACTCTTTCTGCCAATATTTCTGGTGTATCATTCTCCATAACAGCCACTTTAGTCTGGGCTACAATTTCTCCGCTATCATATTCCGCATTTACCCTATGTATGGTAACTCCCGTTTCTTTCTCTTTGGCATTAATAACTGCGTTATGAACATTCATTCCAAACATCCCTTTCCCACCAAACTTAGGAAGGAGCGCAGGATGTATATTGAAGATTCTATTTTCATATTTTTCAAGAATATCGATATGCAATAATCTCATGTATCCTGCCAAAAAAATCATATCGACATTGTATTGGTTTAATACATTTAAAATTTCTGTTGCCAAAATTTCTTCACTACCATATTTTTTTGCACTCATATGAAAGTTAGGAATATTTTCATTTTTAGCACGTTGTAAAGCCACTGAATCTTTATTGTTACTTATTACAACTACCACAGTTGCATTAATCTGTTCATTTTTACAACCATCTATAATTGCTTGCAAATCGCTACCACCATGCGATGCGAATACTGCTATATTCATTTATGTACCTCCCCAAATTCAATTTATAAAATAAATTATATCACTTCCACACTCCATTTTCCACAAAAATATAGAGCATAGCAACCGCCACGCCCCACATTTCTTATCGCTCCAACGATTTTTCTATTTTGTACTTCTGCCCTTTCAAGTCATTCTGTTTCTCGTACAGATTATTACGCTCTTTACAGAGTTCTTTCATGCACTCCAACTGCGCCCTCTCTCCCTCCCGGCAATCCGGCTCTATCCTCTCTCGATAAATTTAAAAATATATTTACAACAAATTACGATTATAACTTGGAAAATTCATTAGGAGGTACAGATAAAGTGTGTCACCTTCATGGTGAATTTGGAAAGCTATCCTCTGAATACAATGTTACAAGCTTATACTATGCAACACACAAAACAGAATGTGATGTACTAATATCTAAGAAAATTCCCAATATGGAACATATATATAGTGATGCAATTATGAGTTGGTCTTGGCTAGAAAAATATGGCGAAATGATTGAACCTGATACAAAGAATAAAGAAAATCTTTTTAAATCTATTAGTGGTCAGTTAGAAATCGTAGGTTTGGCACCAGCAAATGACGAACACCTATTTTTGCTAATCAACACTAACCCGAAAATTAAGTCTGTCATATATTATTATCTTAAAGATGAAGATAGAATTGAATTACCATATCATCTTAAAAAACCAGTAACCTATAAAAAGGTCACTAAATTTTGGAATTCTATGAAATAGGCTCTGTCCAAATAAACAAATAATCGGAGTTCTTTTTACAGCACCGTTTTGGCACCGCTTACAACTTTTTTACTGTTGCAAAGTTTCAAAAAGGGCTTCCCTATTCTTAGGAAAGCCCCATAAAATATAGTGTTTAACTTTATTAGTTTATACTACTCAATAATTGTAGCAACCTTGCCTGAACCTACTGTCCTTCCACCTTCACGGATAGCAAAATTAAGACCCTGCTCCATAGCTACAGGATGGATAAGCTCAATTGTCATTTCTACATTATCACCAGGCATACACATTTCTGTGCCACTTGGCAATTCGCAAACACCTGTTACATCTGTTGTTCTAAAATAGAACTGTGGACGATAATTATTAAAGAATGGTGTATGACGACCACCTTCATCTTTTGTTAAAACGTATACCTGTGCTGTAAACTTTTTATGGCATGTTACAGTTCCTGGTTTAGCAAGTACCTGTCCACGTACAATCTGGTCACGGTTGATACCACGGAGAAGTGCTCCGATGTTGTCACCAGCTTGTGCTTCGTCAAGCATCTTACGGAACATTTCGATACCTGTTACAACTGTCTTGTTAGTATCTTCTTTAACACCAAGGATTTCAAGTTCGTCGTTAAGGTGAAGTGTACCTCTCTCTACTCTACCTGTAGCAACTGTACCACGTCCTGTAATTGTGAATACATCTTCTACTGGCATAAGGAATGGTTTATCTGTATCACGCTCTGGATTAGGAATATAGCTGTCAACTGTGTCCATAAGTTCCATAATCTTGTCGCCCCATTCACTACTAGGGTCTTCAAGTGCTTTAAGTGCTGAACCTTTGATAATTGGGCAGTCATTAAATCCATACTCTTCAAGAGCTTCTGTAACTTCCATCTCTACTAATTCAATAAGTTCATCGTCATCAACCATATCACATTTATTAAGGAATACAACGATATAAGGAACATTTACCTGACGTGAGAGCAAGATGTGTTCTTTTGTCTGTGCCATAACACCATCAGTTGCAGCAACAACGAGGATAGCACCATCCATCTGTGCTGCTCCTGTAATCATGTTTTTTACATAGTCAGCGTGGCCTGGGCAGTCAACGTGTGCATAGTGCCTTGCTTCTGTTTCATACTCAACGTGAGCTGTAGAAATTGTAATACCTCTTTCACGCTCTTCTGGAGCTTTATCAATATTTTCAAAATCTACTGCTGCATTCTTACCTGAAACTCTCTCAGCAAGTACCTTTGTAATAGCTGCTGTAAGAGTTGTTTTACCATGGTCTACGTGTCCAATAGTACCAATGTTACAATGAGGTTTAGTTCTTTCAAACTTTTCTTTAGCCATCTTTTATTATCCTCCTTTAAATAAGTGGGCAAATAATGCCTTACCGTTTTGCGTATTCACGCTATGCTATGGGCATTATTATATTGCAAATTTAACCATTTTTCAAGTCTTTTCAGACAATTTAATATTACTATAATTACTATAGTCAACCTATCTATATTCATTAATCTGAATTTTTTGCTGCAAGTACTTTTTCTTGTACAGATTTAGGAACTTGCTCATACTTTTCAAAGAACATTGAATAGTTTCCACGTCCCTGTGTCTTTGAACGAAGGTCTGTTGAATAACCAAACATTTCAGCAAGTGGTACATATCCTCTTACAATCTTTCCGCCGCCAAGGTCGTCCATACCTTCGATACGTCCACGGCGAGCATTGATATCACCGATTACATCGCCCATATATTCTTCAGGCATAGTTACTTCAACTTTCATAATAGGTTCAAGCAATACAGGTTTTGCTTTCTTCATAGCATCTTTAAATGCCATTGAACCTGCAATGTGGAATGCTAATTCGCTTGAATCGACTTCGTGATATGAACCGTCCCATACAGTAGCATGTACACCAAGTACAGGATATCCTCCAAGTACACCTGCCTGAGCTGCTTCTTCGATACCTTCGCCGACAGCTGGTATATATTCTTTAGGAATAGCACCACCGACTACAGTTGATTCAAACTTGAATGTCTCTTCACCATTAGGGTCCATAGGCTCGAACTTAACTTTACAGTGACCATACTGTCCACGTCCACCAGACTGTTTAGCATATTTGCTGTCTACATCAACAGATTCTGTAAATGTCTCTTTATAAGAAACTTGTGGAGCGCCTACATTAGCTTCTACTTTAAATTCTCTGAGAAGACGGTCTACAATTATCTCTAAGTGAAGCTCACCCATACCAGCGATAATTGTCTGTCCTGTTTCAGGGTCTGTATGCTGTTTAAATGTTGGGTCTTCTTCAGCAAGTTTTGCGAGGGCTTCACCCATTTTTGTCTGTCCATCTTTTGTCTTAGGCTCAATAGCAAGTTCAATAACTGGCTCTGGAAATTCCATAGATTCCAGTATTACAGGGTGCTGCTCGTCACAAATCGTATCACCTGTTGTAGTAGTCTTTAAACCTACAGCAGCAGCAATATCTCCTGAATAAACTTTTTCTAATTCTTCCCTTTTGTTAGCATGCATCTGTAAGATACGTCCTACACGTTCTTTCTTATTCTTTGTAGCATTAAGCACATAAGAACCTGATTTTAGTGTTCCCGAGTAAACTCTGAAAAATGCAAGCTTACCAACAAATGGGTCAGCCATAATCTTAAATGCAAGAGCTGAGAAAGGCTCTTCGTCAGAAGAATGGCGCACAACTTCGTTGCCATCTTCATCTACGCCTGTAATATCAGGGATATCTGTTGGTGCAGGCATATATTCAAGTATAGCGTCAAGAAGTTTTTGTACACCTTTATTTCTATATGCAGAACCACAGCAGACAGGTACAGCCGTACATTCGCAAGTAGCTTTGCGTAGTGCTTTTTTCATATCTTCTACAGGTGGTTCTTCTCCCTCAAGATAAACCATCATAAGGTCATCATCAAGGTCGCAGATTTTTTCAACAAGTTCTGTGTGGTACTCTTCGGCCTGTTCTTTCATATCTTCAGGAATTGGTACCACTGAGATGTCATCACCCTTTTCGTCATTATAAATATAGGCTTCCATCTCAAATAAGTCAATTATTCCTTTAAATTCATCTTCCTTGCCGATTGGCAGTTGGATAATAATTGCATTTTTACCTAATCTATCACGTATCTGCTCCACAGCACCGAAAAAGTTTGCACCTAAAATATCCATTTTGTTGATAAATGCCATTCTAGGTACATTATAAGTGTCAGCCTGACGCCAAACATTTTCTGACTGTGGCTCAACTCCACCCTTAGCACAGAATACACCAACAGCGCCATCAAGTACACGGAGCGAACGCTCAACTTCAACAGTAAAGTCAACGTGTCCTGGTGTATCAATAATATTGATACGGTGTTCTAATGCACCCTCCATAGGCTTTGTATGGTCTTCTATTGTCCAGTGGCAAGTAGTAGCCGCAGATGTGATTGTGATACCTCTTTCCTGCTCCTGTTCCATCCAGTC
>DESG01000151.1:5263-14725 GCA_002361175.1 Lachnoclostridium sp. UBA3320
TGCTCCTGTTCCATCCAGTCCATTGTCGCAGTACCTTCATGTGTATCACCAATCTTATAATTAATACCAGTATAGTAAAGAATACGCTCTGTCAATGTTGTCTTACCAGCATCAATATGCGCCATAATACCGATATTCCTTGTTCTCTCAAGTGGATATTCTCTTCCAGCCAAGGCTTTATACCTCCTGATTTTATATTAAATGAAACATAATTACCAGCGGTAATGGGCGAAAGCTTTATTTGCTTCTGCCATCTTATGCATATCTTCTTTTTTCTTAACAGCAGCTCCTGTATTATTAGCTGCATCTAAAATTTCATGGGCAAGTCTTTCTTTCATTGTCTTCTCGCCTCTTTTACGTGAATAAAGAGTAAGCCAGCGAAGTGCTAAAGCCTGCCTTCTGTCAGGTCTTACTTCAATAGGAACCTGATAAGTTGCTCCGCCTATACGCCTTGCCTTTACTTCGAGTTGTGGCATAATATTGTTCATAGCCTCCTCGAATACTTCAACTGCGTCTTTTCCAGACTTTTCTGCTATCTCTTCAAAAGCACCATAAACAATTTTTTGAGCAATCCCTTTCTTGCCATCAAGCATAATATTGTTGATAAGCTTTGTTACAATTTTATTCTTATATACAGGGTCTGCTAATACGTCTCTTTTTTGTATATGTCCTTTACGTGGCACGTTACTTCCCTCCTTAACATTATTTAGCAAAATAACATTGCTATTATTAATTCACAGGTACTCACGATATTCTGTGTCCGTACCAGGTTAATTTATAATGTGAAATTAATCCGGCACTTCACCCAAATTAGTGAATATTACTTTTTAGGTCTCTTTGCTCCATATTTAGAACGAGCCTGTTTCCTGTTCACAACGCCTGCAGTATCAAGTTTTCCACGTACAATATGATATCTTGTACCAGGTAAATCCTTAACCCTGCCACCACGGATAAGAACAACACTATGCTCCTGTAAGTTGTGTCCCTCACCTGGGATATAACTTGTTACTTCCATACCATTTGAAAGACGTACTCTGGCAGTCTTTCTAAGCGCTGAATTAGGCTTTTTAGGTGTAGCGGTACGGACGGCAGTACAAACACCTCTCTTTTGTGGAGAACTCTGCTCTACAACTTTTTTATTAAGTGAGTTGTAAGTGTACTGGAGTGCAGGAGAATTAGACTTCTTTTTTGAAACCTTTCTTCCTTTCCTTACTAACTGGTTAAATGTTGGCATTAATTTCACCTCCTGTTTACATATTTTTGGAATATATATGCAAAATTTACATACTTGCTTATTTTAATATGCAAATATTTATTTGTCAACACTTTTTTTGTATATACATCTTGCCAAATAATAATAAGCACAATAAATACTACATGCAAATAATTATATTGCACAATTATAACAAATGATATAAAATAATAAAAACTATATTAACAAAGAATATATAAAGGGGAGGAGGGTAAAAATGATACCATTTTACTGGTTAATTGCATTAGCAGCATTTATAATAATAGAGATTATTACACTAGGACTTACTACAATATGGTTTGCTGGTGGTTCTTTAGTAGCATTTCTTCTTGCATTGTTTAACGTTCCTATACCAGTGCAGGTCATAGTATTTCTTATAGTGTCAATTATGCTGCTTGTTTTAACACGCCCTGTCATAGAAAGAAAACTTAACACAAGCAGAACTAAAACTAATGTAAACAGTATAATAGGCAGAGAAGGCAGGGTAACAGAAACTATTGACAATTTTACTCAGACAGGAATTGTCATAATTAATGGGCTTGAATGGACTGCTCGCAGCAGTAGTGATAATATAATACCAGTAGGCTCTAAAATTATAGTTGATGAAGTTAAGGGAGTAAAAGTATTTGTAAGTTTAATATGAAAGCAGGTGGAAAATATTGGGTAATAAAATGTTTATTTCATTAGGACAGATATTGTTTATAATTTTACTTATTATTGTAGCACTAATTTTGGTTTCATGTATTAGAGTAGTGCCACAAGCAAGGGCATATGTTATAGAAAGACTTGGCGGCTACCAGACAACATGGGGCGTTGGTATTCATTTTAAAGTGCCATTTATAGACAGAGTTGCAAAGAAAGTAGATTTAAAAGAACAGGTGGCTGACTTTCCGCCACAGCCTGTTATTACAAAGGATAATGTAACCATGCGCATAGACACAGTAATTTTTTATCAGATTACTGACCCTAAGCTTTACACATATGGTGTGGAAAATCCTATTATGGCAATCGAAAACCTTACTGCAACGACACTTCGTAATATAATAGGCGAGCTTGAACTTGATGAAACTCTTACATCTCGAGAAATTATTAATGCAAAGATGAGAGCATCGCTTGACAGTGCGACAGACCCTTGGGGAATTAAAGTAAACAGGGTAGAGCTTAAAAATATTATACCTCCTGCTGCCATCCAAGATGCTATGGAGAAACAGATGAAAGCAGAACGTGAGAAAAGAGAAGCAGTTCTTCGCTCACAAGGTGAAAAAGAATCTGCAATACTTGTTGCAGAAGGTAAGAAAGCAGCGGCGATACTTGATGCTGAAGCAGAAAAACAGGCGGCAATACTTAGAGCAGAAGCAAAGAAAGAAGCTACAATACGTGAAGCAGAAGGTCAGGCACAGGCAATACTTGCAGTGCAGCAAGCTAATGCAGATGGTATACGTATGCTTGACGAAGCATCAGCATCAGCGTCAGACAATGTTATAAAACTTAAAAGCCTTGAGGCTTTTGCTAAAGCAGCAGATGGAAAAGCTACAAAAATTATTATACCATCTGAAATACAGGGAATGGCAGGTCTTGTCAAAGCTGTCACAGAAGTAAGTAAAGACTGAAATAATTTATAAATACTAGAAAGAAAATGGAGGAATTAAAAGATGGCTGTTAATTTAAAAGGGCGCAACTTTCTTACATTAAAAGACTTTACACCTGAAGAAATAGAGTATCTGTTAGACCTTGCGGCAGATGTAAAAGACAAAAAGAAAAAAGGGATACCAGTAAATAAATATCAGGGCAGTAATATTGCCCTGATATTTGAGAAGACAAGTACACGCACACGCTGTTCATTTGAAGTAGCAGCTTATGATATGGGAATGGGTGTAACATATCTTGAACCACTAAGCTCACAGATTGGTAAGAAAGAAAGCATTGCAGATACTGCAAGGGTACTTGGACGTATGTATGAAGGCATTGAATACCGTGGATTTGCACAAAGTATTGTTGAAGAACTTGCAAAATATGCAGGCGTTCCTGTATGGAATGGACTTACTAATGAATATCACCCAACGCAGATGCTTGCTGATTTGCTTACAATACGTGAACATTTAGGAAGAATAAAGGGCGTAAAGCTTACATATATGGGTGATGCACGCTACAATATGGGCAATTCTCTAATGATTGCATGTTCCAAAATGGGAATGCATTTTACAGCTTGTACTTCAAAGGACTATTTTCCAGATGCATGGCTTGTAGAACAGTGCAATGAATATGCTAAGGCATCTGGCGGCTCTATAACACTTACAGAAGATGTTAAAAGTGGAACAAAAGATGCAGATGTAATTTATACTGATGTTTGGGTGTCTATGGGAGAACCAGATGAGGTATGGGCAGAGCGTATAAAGAAACTGTCACCATATCAAGTTAATAAAGCTACAATGGATAATGCAGCAGATAATGTTATATTTATGCATTGCCTTCCAGCTTTTCACGACCTTAAAACAACTATTGGCAAAGAAGTGTATGAAAAGTATGGTATAGACGGTCTTGAAGTGACAGATGATGTATTTGAATCAAAGCAGTCAGTTGTATTTGACGAAGCAGAGAATCGTATGCATACGATTAAGGCAGTTATGATGGCAACTCTTGGGGTGTAGGATGAAAAGTGAAATATTAAGGGCATTAAGAGAATCTGACGGTGAATTTGTGTCAGGACAGACTTTATGTGAAAAAGCAGGAGTGACAAGACAGGCGGTTTGGAAAAATATGGTGCAGTTAAAGGACCATGGTTTTATTATAGAATCTGTGCCAAATAAAGGTTACAGTCTAATTTCATCGCCAGATAAACTCTATTCTGCTGATATTAAAAGCAGAATGAAAAGAGATTCATTTTGCCAGAAGATAGAAAGTTACGATATTACAGATTCAACTAATACACGTGCAAAACACCTTGCTGAACTTGGTGAAGAAGAAGGGACACTTGTAATAGCTGAAGAACAGACATCTGGTAAAGGCAGAAGAGGACGTGAATGGAAATCAGAACCTATGACATCTATATATATGTCTATAATTTTAAGACCCAAAATTAGTCCCATACACGTCTCAGGAATTACACTTTTGGCAGCTCTTGCTGTAGTTAAAGCTATTAAAAAGACATGTGATGTAGAGCCGCTTATAAAATGGCCAAATGATATTATACTCGGAAAAAGAAAAATTTGTGGCATTTTAACTGAAATGAGTTCAGAGCTTGACTATATAAACTATGCTGTGGTTGGGATTGGAATTAATGTAAACAACAAACGCTTTCCAGCTAATATAAAAGATAAAGCTACATCTATATATCTTGAAACTGAAAAAAAGCAGGACAGGGCACAGCTTGCTGCTCTTACAGCACAGTATTTTGGAGAATATTATAAAAAGTTTATTGAGGCAAAAAGCTTAGAACCTTTTACTATAGAATATAATGGACTTTTAATAAACAGAAATCAAGAAGTAAAAATTTTTTATGGAATGCAGGAAAATGCTGAGGCAAACAAGATAGAAACAGGCATAGCAAGAGGCATTAACGGCGATGGCGCACTTATAGTAGATACCAAAAATGGAACTGAATGTGTAGTATCAGGTGAAGTTTCAGTTAGGGGGCTGTATGGCTATGTCTAATTCTATTAATAACACTCCTGTGGTGCTTTGTGCATCAAACGCATATGAAGAAAAATATTATTTTAATGAAGAGTTTGCAGAGCTTCCCCAGTCTATAAAAGAGGAGCTGCAAATTATGTGCGTGCTTTATACTGCTGATGTAGGAGGAATACTTATATTACAATATGATAATGAAGGAACTCTTTTTATGAATGTAACTTCAAACAGTGACGATTTTTTATTTGATGAAATCGGAAGCGTGTTAAAGATTAAACAGATACAAGCAGAAAAAAGAGAACTATTTAAAATGCTTGAGCTTTATTATCGTGTAAAATTTCTTGGCGATGAATCTTTGATATAATATTTAAAATAAGGAGTAAACAATGTTATTAGCGGTTGATATTGGAAATACTGATATTACATTTGGTGTATTTGATTGCAGCAAACTAGAGGCAAGATTTAGGTTTACTGTAAAAGTACCACGCACTTCTGACGAATATGGCGAACTTCTTTGCAATATTTTAGTACAGAAAGGCTATAAATCTTCAGATATTACAGAAGTTATAATAGCTTCTGTAGTACCACAGATAATGTATTCATTTACAAGTGGAATAATAAAATACATAGGATGTCAGCCTATAGTAGTAGGAGCAGGCATAAAGACAGGTTTAAGGATAGACACAGCAGACCCAAAACAGATTGGTCCAGACCGTATTGTAGATGCAGTAAGTGCATATGAACAGTATGGTGGTCCTATAATAGTAGTAGACTATGGCACTGCAACAACATATGACTTTGTTACTGCAAAGGGAGCATTTCAAGGCGGCGTCATATGTCCTGGAATAAGAATATCAGCTGATGCATTGTGTAATAATACAGCTAATCTTCCAGAGATAGAGATTAAGTGTCCAGGAGATATAATTGCAAAAGAGACAATATCCTCTATGCAGGCAGGACTTTTTTATGGCACAATAGGACAGACTGAATATATAATCAGACGCATAAAAGAAGAATCGGGCATGAAAAATGCGCATGTTGTTGCTACGGGTGGGCTTGGAAAGATAATTTCAGAAAGTACAAAAGAAATAGACATATACGATGCAGACCTTACTTTAAAAGGACTGGAACTTATTTATAGAAAGCAGAAAAGGTAATAAAAAAGCATGAGTGGATTTAACATAGGCGATATAAACATAAGCGGCAGACTAATATTAGGACCGATGGCAGGAATAACAGACCTGCCTTTTCGTCTCTTATGTAAAGAGCAAGGAGCAAACTTGCTTTATACAGAGATGATAAGTGCTAAAGGAATATACTATAATAATAAAAATACAGAAAAGCTTTTGCAAATAGACAAAAATGAACATCCTATAACAGTACAGCTATTTGGAAGTGAACCAGAGCTTATGGCATCAATCGCTGCAAAAATTTGTAACAGAGATTTTGATATACTTGATATAAATATGGGTTGCCCTGTGCCAAAAGTAGTAAATAATGGCGAAGGCTGTGCACTTATGAAAGATATAGAACTTTCTGCAAAGATTATAAAATCAGTTTCTAGTGAAATATCAAAGCCTGTAACAGTAAAAATTCGCAAAGGTTTTGATGACAATACAATAAATGCTGTAGAATTTGCCAAAATGGCACAGGAAAACGGTGCTAAAGCAGTGGCAGTTCACGGTAGAACAAGAAAACAGTATTATAGCGGCAAAGCAGACTGGAATATAATAAAACAAGTAAAAGATGCTATAAATATTCCTGTTATAGCAAGTGGTGATATATTTACACCAGAAGATGCAGCAAGATGTTTAAAGGAGACAAATTGTGATGGACTTATGATTGCACGTGGTGCAAGAGGCAAACCTTGGATTTTTAGACAGATAAAATCATTTCTTGAAACCAAAAAAAAGCTGCCAGAACCTAGTATAGAAGAAGTTATAGCTATGATTTTGCGCCATGCAAAAATGCTTATAGATTTTAAAGGAGAAGTAATAGCTATGCGTGAGATGCGAAAACACATTACATGGTATACAGTTGGTTATAAAAATTCAGCATCTATGCGACGCATGGCAAACAATATTGAAACATATGTACAACTTGAAGAGTTCTGTAAAATTATGGAAAGGAAGATAAACAATGAGTAAATTAAAAAAGTTAATATCAATGGTACTTATAGCAGCATTTATGACAGCAACTGTGCCAACAGGTGCATTGTTACAAGAACCAGCATATGCAAAAGCGGCAGCACCATCTGTACAGGCAAAAGCGTATGTTGTGATGGACGCTAATTCGGGTATAGTTCTTTATAAGAAAAATATGAATAAAACAATATATCCAGCAAGCACAGTTAAACTTATGACAGCAATAATTGCACTTGACAATGCAGCTCTTAATAAAAAGATAAAATTTACAAAAAATATGAGGAAAAAAATTCCGTCAGATGCATCAAAACTTGGTTTAAGAGCTGGGACAACATACACAGTAAATCAATATCTACATATGATGCTTATATCATCAGATGCGGATTCAGCAATGGCACTGGCATGTGGCACAGCCCAAAATTATAATCAATTTATAGACCTTATGAATGATAAGGCAGAAAGCTATGGTATGGATAATACAAGCTTTGATAATCCTATAGGGCTTGACAAGGGCAATGGTTATGATGAAACATATACTTCAGCATATGATTTTGCAGTACTTGCAAGACATGCCATGTCATATAGCAGTATACGCAGTATAGTTGCTAAAAATAAATACAAAGTGCCAGCAAGAAGCGGCAAACCTTCTTTTATAATAAGGAATACTAATCAATTTTATTCTACATATAAATTAAAAAATAAGACATATGAAATTATAGGTTCTAAAACAGGAACAACAAGTGCAGCTGGTCATGTGTTAATAGCAACTGCAAAAGATAAAAAAGGACATGAACTTGTATGTGCATATTTTGGTGGTAATACTTCTGTAGAACTTTATGGTGGTATAGAGGAATTACTAGACTATGCATTTGAACAAAATGATGAGGGCAAGACAAAACTTGCTCTCGGATTTTGGGACACAAGGTATCGCAAAAGCGAAAGTGCAGTCTGTAAATATGCGTCATCAGAAATAATTCCAATGACGGCTAATGGTAAATTTAACCCTGAGAGAATAAAACCAGCAGTATTTACAATGGATATGATAAATAAAATTTCAGGGCTTAAAATGACGGTAGATGAAGCCGACTCTTTAACTGTGGCAAATCTGGCAATAGCATATTATAACACTAGCATGGAGTATCCTGATGGAAGTAGTGTGGCAACAGGAGGTGCTTTAAATGCAACAACACAACAGCCATCTTCTAGTACTGAAGGGGCTTTATCAGATTATGAACTAGGAATATTAAATACACTTAAAGGCATAGAAAATTTTAGTATAGATAAACAGAGAAAAATAGCATATTTGTATTTATCAAAAGCAATGGAAGTTACAGGAATAACAGATGTAGAACATGAACTTTCAAAAGAAGAAGCTGTATTGATAGCAGATAGTTTTGCACTGTAGTATATTTTATGTATAAAAGAGTATAATATTTTTGCAAGGAGGAGCAAATATGTATGATATAGTTATTATTGGTGGAGGTGTGGCAGGACTTTCAGCCGCACTTTATGCTGGCAGAGCAAAGCTTAATGCACTATTTATTGAAAAATATAATATTACAGGAAGTCAAATAATGTATGCAGGCGAAGTAGACAACTACCTTGGCATACCATCCATTACAGGATTTGAACTTATAAACAGATTTAGAGAACATGCTATTAAAGAAAGCACAGTTAAAGAAGGCACAGTAGAGGAAATAACAAAAAATGGTGACATATTTGTTACAAAACTTGTAGATGGAGAAGAGATAGAATCAAAGACTGTTATAATAGCAACAGGTGCAGTTCACAATAAACTTGGTGTAAAAGGGGAAGAAGCATTTACTGGTAAAGGTGTTTCATATTGTGCAACCTGTGATGGCGCATTTTATAAGAACAAAGATGTTATGGTAGCAGGAGGCGGCGACACTGCACTTTCCGAGGCACTATATTTATCAAATATATGTAGAAAAGTTTATTTACTCCACAGGCGTAATGAACTAAGGGGCAGTAAGGTATATCAAGATAAAATAAAAGCAGCAGAAAATATAGAATTTATTGGCAATGTGATAATAGACGAAATAAAGGGAGAGACACGTGTTGTTTCTGTTTTATACCATAATAAAGAAACCAATGATTTTGGAGAAATTTTTGTACAAGGGACATTTATAGCAATAGGTATGAAACCTAATACAGATGTAGTTAAAGGAATTGTAGATATAGATGAAAGTGGCTATATAATTGCAGGAGAAGATGGAAAAACAAACGTTTCGGGATTATTTGCAGCAGGTGATGTGCGGAAAAAGAATTTAAGGCAGCTTATAACAGCAGTTTCAGATGGTGCAAACTGTGTTGCATCTATAGAAAAATATTTATTGAAAAAAAATGAAAAAAATTGTTGACAGGATAATCCAATTATGTTAATATGTAACACGTTGGCGCAAACAAAGCCAATATTAG
>DESG01000024.1:0-580 GCA_002361175.1 Lachnoclostridium sp. UBA3320
TTCATGTTTGCTAATACGTACATTCTTATATCCTCTTGGTGCTTTATTAGCGCATTTTCCTTTTACTAATGTTCCATGAATGCCGTCCATTGTGGCTTTTGACCTCTTGATGTTGTCGCATTGTGCCGAACCTATGTGTACTCCCAATAATAGGGGCCAAGTGTCAGAATTGAAGTCTAAAGGTGCTTCGATTGCATTTGGTTCAACTCCCAATTTGAGTAATTCTTTTAAGTTCTCACTGGCACTGATAATGTCTCGTGAATATCTATCCCACCGTAAGAATAGTAACTTGTTTACTTTACCTTTGTTTCTACGTATATAGTTCATTATTCCTTGTATGACAGGACGTTTCTCAAATGTTTTAGCACTCTCGTCCTCTCTGTATGGGATATCGTCAATGATGTTATATCCCATTTGGTTACAATACTTCCGTAGGCGTTCTTCTTGTACGTCTAAGCTGGCTCCTAATGTTTGTTCATCTGAACTTACTCTACAATATATTATCACATTTGCATTCATAATTCTTGTTTTTTAGTTAATGCTATTTTTTTCATTCTCTATCTGCAATTCTGCTAATAGG
>DESG01000024.1:918-2928 GCA_002361175.1 Lachnoclostridium sp. UBA3320
TTACACATTCAATCAATCCACAAGACAAGGAAGTGCCTAGGCATGAATGTGCTTCTTGCCCCATATATCATTATTTGAAGTAAAAGATATTTTTTTTAAATGAATTGATGTACCAACATTGCAAATATACGACCTATAGATATAATTACCACTTTTGATGTGTAAATTATGTTAATTGGGTTAATTTTCGCAAGGTGTTGATACTTGTTCCCGTCAGTTTTGAGGTATTTCGGAGTGAATACCCTCTTTTCAGTAGTCTTAATTCCTCTGCATACTCTTCCCTCATAGCCTCATCACTTTTCGTATATCCGATTCTTCGTCCTACCTTACCACCATTGTTACGGAAGTTCTGGTAACCACTTGCAACACGTTCTCTAATAGTCTTGCGTTCCATTCGTGCTACTTCGGCAAGTATAGTGATAAGAAACTGGCTCATAGGGTTGATTTCTCCCTCTGGAGTAAGCGTTTCAATATTATAGTTTTGGATGAATACTGATACTTTATTCTGATTTAATATTTCTATGGCTTGTAATACTTGTAGGGTATCACGTCCAAGTCTGGATAGTTCGGTTACTATTACTTTGTCTATATTGTGGGAGTTGATGTAGTCAATCATATTCATCAGCTCTGTACGTTCTGTGTTCTTTTTCGCTCCAGATACTTTTTCTGCAAATACAGCCTCAACCGTCCAGTTGTTTGCTGAGGCTAATGCTTGCAAATCATTAATTTGGCGTTCATAGTCTTGTGTGCCATTAGTACTGGAAACTCTTGCGAAGATAACTACTTTTTTCATGGTGTTACTTGTTTATGGTGCAAAGATAGTGATGTATATTTAATATAAATCATTTATGGTGTTAAATAAGGCTAGAAATATGGTAAATATTAAATATTTATCATTTCTTTGTCAGATAAAAAATAGATAAAATGAAAAATAAGCAAGAAAGGACGGTTGTCCATGTAGAAATATCTGGACTTCATTTCTACTTTGGCTCTTTAACTGCCGTTTATACCAGATTTACATCAGAGCAACTTGGTGTAGCATTAGGGACATTACGGAATTACCGAGTAACGAGTGATAAATCGTATCAAAACAGTAAATGTATTATCCGAAAAGGGATTTTGGTAACAGTACAAAAATCAACGGTCTAAGCATTATTGTTTAATGAGAATTAACTATCTTTGCAGTGTAATCATAAAAAGAATAAGCCTATGGCATAAAACAGATAAAAGACATATAAAATAAAAAAGCGTTAGCTTGTATTCTTGCTTTTCAGAAAATCGCCAATTTAATGAAGCAACCAAGAGTAAAAGTTGATGCTCACGCTTATGGCGTGGGCTTTTACTTGTTTATGGTTGCATGGTGTTTGGCGATACCTCTGAAAGCGTAGACAAAGTTTAGTCCACGCTTTTTATTTGTCTATACTACAGAAACTTGGACTGAAAGAAGAATATTACTAACAGAAAACGAATTTGAATGATTACAGTTTCATATAAAGATTTTATTTCTAATAGTGGAAATATTCAATTAGAGAAGACGGAAGATAAGCTACACAGTCTGTTTCTGGTAGATAGCAAAATTAAATTGGAAGAAATGGATAGAGTTTATACTATTGAAAATATAGAAGACCTTATTAAAGATATTTCTTCATTGTTAGAAAATGGAGATAGAGAGATTGATGATACTATTGCTGAAACAGAAGTTATATCTAATAATGCCTCTTGTTTAAAAATGTTTTTCTATTTATGTATGATTATTTATGCAGCTTCTAGTGTATTATCCATAATAGGACCAGATAAAAGAGATTTTGCAAGAAAATATGCAGAAAAACATGGAATAACATTTGCAGAAGCAGAGTATTATATATTTCAGGAAATAGGAGTATTTCCTATACAATATAGAAAATATGAATTTCGTTATCAAGACGGAACAGATGAAACAGTAGGGTACGTTGTCTTTGGATTGACTTTTATAACCAATTAATTTGCAAAGTAACTATTCAGCGAGAACAA
>DESG01000183.1 GCA_002361175.1 Lachnoclostridium sp. UBA3320
ATAATGTAATAAAAATTTAATAAAAAATACCAAAATATGTGATTACAAATTCACGAAATATAAGTATACTAATTATATGATTATTATACAAGTAAGAAAAAGTAACAAAAATAATTTAAAATGCGTGTTTGCTTTTGTATTATATATAACAGTCACAGCAGTCGAATGATGTCATACATAAGTATGAAAAAAATGGAAACAATAGTTCTAAATTCCATTTTTGGAACGTATAAATTATTAAAACAAATTACTAATAGGATTTTTAATCCTAAGAAAAATGGAGGATAAGAAATATGTTGGATAAAGTATTTACAAACAACCAGGTAACGATTGCAGGAGAGGTAGTAAGCGAATTCACATTCAGCCACGAGGTGTATGGTGAAAACTTTTATATAGTTAATATCGCTGTATGCCGATTAAGCAATTCATATGACGTTATACCTGTTATGGTCTCAGAGAGACTTATGGATGTGAAATCAAATTATAAGGGTTGTGTGTTGCAGGCGACAGGACAGTTCCGCTCTTATAACAGACATGAAGAAACTAAAAACAGGCTGGTATTATCTGTATTTGCAAGAGAGGTAGAGCTTGTGGACGCAGAAGAGGCAGAGCAGAACCCGAACCATATTTTCCTTGATGGGTATGTTTGTAAGAGACCAGTGTACCGAAAGACACCTCTGGGAAGAGAAATTGCAGATGTGCTGCTTGCGGTAAACAGACCGTATGGCAAGTCTGATTATATTCCATGTATATGTTGGGGAAGAAATGCAAGATTTGCAGACCAGTTTGAAGTCGGTTCACATATTCAGCTCTGGGGAAGAATACAGAGCAGAGAATATCAAAAAAAGATATCTGAAGATATGTATGAAAAACGTGTTGCTTATGAAGTATCTGTAAGTAAGCTAGAATATATTGCTGAAGAAGAAGGGGTGTAAATTATGTTATTATCCAGTAAAAATAGTAAAAGAATATTGTCTGGACAGCTTATCTTTGATTATTTTGCTGGACTGTGGACATTAACAGTTTATAATATCTTTAAAAAAAAGTATAGCTTTTTATAAACGAATGTGATAGAATGGCTAGAGTTAGCGGTGTTATGACGCTATCTGGCCATTTTCCTGTTGTAAGGAAAAATATTTGTATTATGCATTATGGAGGAATAAAATGAGTAATAATAAAGTCCAGATTTTTTATGGAACGGGAAAAGGCAAGACGTCTGCTGCCGTAGGACAGTGTGTACGTGCGGCAAGTCAAGGGTTTTCTGTAATTATAATACAGTTTCTTAAAGGTAGAGAACCAGTGGAGTCTAGTTTTTTAGAAAAACTTGAACCAGAGATAAAAGTGTTTAGGTTTGAAAAAGCAGACCAGTCATATAGTATGTTGTCTGCATCACAGCAGAAAGAAGAGAAGAAAAATATCTTAAATGGGCTTAATTTTGCTAGAAAAGTAATAGACACTGGGGAGTGCGATATTCTTGTACTTGATGAAATTTTAGGGCTTTTGGATTTAGGTATAGTGACGATAGAAGATATTATACACCTTATTAAATTTAAAGATGGTGGGTGCAGACTCGTACTTACAGGAAGAAAACTTCCTGAAGAACTTCTTCCTTATGCCGATATAGTTACAAATATTGATTTGGAAAAAGATATTGGGAATATGGCAGAATAAGTCCTTTCATACACGTTTCAAGGCATAGCACATATAATAATACATCTAACACAGATAATATACATATCAGATTAGGAGGAGATAGTGATGTCCATATTTACAGGTGCAGGAGTTGCATTGATTACGCCTATGCGTGAAGATGGCTCTATTAATTATGATGAAATGGAGCGTATTGTAAATTACCAGATTGACAATGGCACTGATGCAATAATTGTCTGTGGAACAACAGGCGAAGCATCAACGATGTCCCATGAAGAGCATATCGAAACTATTAAGTTATGTGTAGGTATGGTAAAGAAACGTGTACCTGTAATAGCAGGTACAGGTTCAAACTGTACACAAACGGCTATTTATCTGTCTAAAGAAGCAAAAAGAGTGGGAGCAGATGGAATTTTAGTAGTATCTCCTTATTATAATAAGGCTACACAGAATGGATTAAAAAAACATTTTACAGAGATTGCAAAAAGCACAGACCTTCCAGTTATTCTTTATAATATAGCAGGACGTACAGGGGTTAATATTTTGCCACAGACACTTGCAGAGCTTTCCAAGGAAGTTGATACTATTGTAGCAGTTAAGGAAGCATCAGGTGATATTTCACAGGTTGCAGATATAATTGCTCGTTCAGAAGGAAAACTTGATGTATATTCAGGCAATGATGATCAAATAGTGCCTATAGTTGCGCTTGGAGGTAAAGGAGTTATCTCTGTTTTGTCACATATACTGCCACAAGAGACACATGATATAGTTGAAAAAACAATGTCAGGTGATGTAGAAGCTGCTGCAAAGCTTCAAATTAAGTATTTTTCTCTTATAAAAGCACTGTTTTCTGAGGTAAATCCTATACCAGTAAAAGCGGCAATGAACATGATGGGATTTAATGCTGGTCCGCTGCGTATGCCTCTTACAGAGATGGAAGAAGCACACAAGGAAGTTTTAAGGCAGGAGATGATAAAAGCTGGTATAAAAGTTATTTCATAAAGTGCTGGTATACTTTAGTTTTTAAGGGCAAGACGCCAGTTTTGCCCTTTTCAGAATACATAACAAGCAGAAAGGCTGGTTTATAAATGACAAAAATTATTATTATTGGATGCAATGGACGAATGGGGCAGATGATTACAGATATTGTAGCAGATGATAAAGATGCTGTAATAGTTGCTGGTATTGATATTGTAAATAACAGAGAAAATGATTATCCTGTATTTACAGATATATTTGACTGTGATGTAAATGCAGACGTTATGATTGATGTCTCTTCTTCAAATGGAATTGAAGAAAGAATGGATTATGCAGTGGACAAGCAGATACCTGTTATTATTTGTTCAACAGGATTGTCACAAGAACAACAAAGATATGTTACAGAAACAAGCAGGAAAGTCGCTGTGCTTAGGTCAGCGAATATGTCGCTTGGCATAAATCTTCTTATGAAACTTGTTAAGGAAGCTGCTAAAAAGCTTGCTGACAATGGTTTTGATATTGAGATTGTAGAAAAGCACCACAACCAAAAGCTAGATGCTCCTTCAGGTACTGCTCTCGCACTTGCTGATTCAATTAATGAAGAATTTGATGATAGATATGAATATGTTTATGACCGTTCACAGGTACGCAGCAAACGCAATAAGGACGAGATTGGCATATCAGCAGTGCGCGGCGGTACGATAGTTGGTATGCATGATGTAATATTTGCGGGAACAGATGAAGTGATTACCCTTTCACATACAGCGTATTCAAGGGCTATATTTGCTAAAGGTTCTGTTGTTGCAGCAAAATTTATGAAAGGTAAAGATGCCGGTTATTATGACATGGCAGATGTACTTATGTAATGGGAATTATTACATGTATAGATATTTCAATAGCCATAATACTTATAGGTTCTGTTATTTTTGGATATATGACAGGACTTGTAATGAAAATTGCACATTTTATTGCACTTATTGCGTCATATATAATAGCAGAAGTAGCGACAAAATTTGTTCCATTGCAGATGGCTCGTCCAATAGTTTTTCCAGTTGTATTTTTAATCGCACTGGTAATACTAAGACAACTGGTTAATGTTTTAAAGATAGTTGACCATATACCAGTGGCAGGAACATTAAACCGTATCGGCGGTGCTGTAGCTGGATTAGTATTAAATTTTATAATAATATATATATTACTTAGCATCTTTTTTGTTATAGTGCCACAAGAATTTCTTGATAGCTTAGGTCTTACAAAAAATGCTATAGAAAACTCAATTTTGTTACAAGCATTTTATTGAGGATATTTTTTATGAATAAAGTAAATTATCAGCTTGTGTTAGATAGCATAATAGATGACATTATTAAAAGTAACCTGTGTCCAAGCCTTTTAATGCATAGCTGCTGTGCGCCATGCAGCAGTTACTGCCTCTCTTATCTGGCAGAGTATTTTTCAATAACAGTTTTATATTATAACCCTAATATTTCACCAGAAGAGGAGTATTCTAAGCGTGTGCATGAACAGATAAGGCTTATAAAAGAACTTCCTGCAAAGAATAAAATAAGTTTTGTAGAAGGCAAATATGAACCTTTAAAATTTTTTAAGATGGCAGAGGGTATGGAAAATATGCCAGAGGGCGGTGAAAGATGTTTTAAATGCTATGAAATGAGACAACGTGAGGCAGCAACGTATGCATCCTTGAATAATTTTGATTATTTTACGACAACACTCTCTGTAAGCCCACACAAAAATGCACAGATGCTTAATGAGATAGGTTTAAAACTTCAACAAGAATATGGTGTTAAGTATCTGGTATCTGATTTTAAGAAAAGAGGAGGGTATCAGAAATCAATACAGTATTCTAAAGAATACTGCCTTTACCGCCAAAATTACTGCGGATGCATATTCAGCAAAAGAGAGTAAAGTATTTGTCCTTAGAAGAAATGGAGATTTATAATGGCTGAAATTTGGGATATTTATGATGAAAATGCTAAACGTACAGGTCGCACAATGGAGCGTGGTGAGCCAAAAGCTGGTGACTATATGCTGTGTGTTCATATATATCTTTGTACACCAGATGGTAAATTTCTTGTACAAAAGCGTGCTATGAATAAAGAAACACATCCTGGTGAGTGGGACGTTACAGGTGGGGCTGTGCTATCTGGTGAAAGCAGTATTGACGGCGCAATAAGGGAGACTGAAGAAGAAGTGGGTATCAAGCTTGATAAATCAGAACTTTTCCTTGTAGGGCGTTTAAAAAGAAAAAAAAATTTTGTAGATATTTATTTTGCAAAAAAAAATTTTGATATAAGCGACTGTCTGCTTCAAAAAGAAGAGGTAGATGAAGTAAAACTTGTCTGTTATGATGAGATGATTGACCTTGCGCTTAATTCAAGAAGACGTGATAAAGAATATTTAGGTGTCCTTAAAGATGCCTTTGAAAAGATTTTGTAAGGAGGTTGTTTTAAATGGGAATGACTATGACGCAAAAAATTTTAGCGGCACATGCAGGACTGCAATCTGTTGAGGCTGGTCAGCTTATTGAAGCAAATTTGGACTTAGTTCTTGCTAATGATATTACAGGTCCTGTGGCTATACATGAGGTAGAAAAGCTTAATAAAAAGACAGTTTTTGACAAGGACAAGGTAGTGTTAGTTCCAGACCATTTTGCTCCAAATAAGGATATTAAATCAGCAGAGCACTGTAAATGTGTACGTGAGTATGCAAAGAAACATGATATAACAAATTATTTTGAAGTAGGGCAGATGGGAATTGAACATGCATTGCTTCCTGAAAAAGGACTTATAGTTGCAGGTGAGACATGTATAGGTGCAGATTCACATACTTGTACATATGGTGCTCTCGGAGCATTTTCTACAGGTGTGGGAAGTACAGATATGGGCTGCGCAATGATAACGGGTAAAACTTGGTTTAAAGTGCCGTCTGCTATTAAAGTTATACTTACAGGAAAGCCATCAAAGTGGGTAAGTGGTAAAGATGTTATACTTCACCTTATTGGTATGATTGGTGTTGATGGTGCATTATATAAATCACTTGAATTTACAGGCGATGGGGTAGCTAACCTTTCGATGGATGACCGTTTTTCCATTGCTAATATGGCTATTGAGGCAGGAGCTAAAAATGGTATTTTCCCTGTTGATGAAAAGACTATTGCATATATGAAGGAACATTCATCAAAACCTTATACTGTATATGAGGCAGATAGTGACGCTGTATATGATGAAGAGTATACTATTGATTTAAGCACTCTTGAACCTACAGTTGCATTTCCACACCTTCCTGAAAATACAAAAACTGTAAGTGAGGCAGGAGAGGTTAAAATAGACCAAGTTGTTATTGGTTCATGCACTAATGGGCGCATAAATGATTTGCGCATAGCGGCAGAAGTTATCAAAGGACATAAAGTTGCTGATGGTGTAAGGGTTATTGTTATACCAGCTACACAGGCAATATATCTTCAAGCTATCAATGAAGGTCTTGTACAGACATTTATTGAGGCAGGTGCAATCGTAAGTACACCTACATGTGGGCCATGTCTTGGTGGATATATGGGTATACTGGCAGCAGGAGAAAGAGCAGTTTCTACAACAAACCGCAATTTCGTAGGGCGTATGGGACATGTTGATTCAGAAGTTTATCTTGCAAGCCCTGCTGTAGCTGCTGCAAGTGCTGTGACAGGAAAAATTTCACAGCCGTCAGAGTTAGGATTATAGTTAAGTAAAATAGAAATGGAGGAATATTTTATGAAAGCATGTGGTATAGTTCATAAATATGGGGATAATATAGACACAGATGTAATTATCCCTGCAAGATACCTTAATTCATCTGACCCTACAGAGCTTGCCAAAAGCTGTATGGAAGATATAGACCCTGAATTTGTAAAACGTGTGCAGAAGGGTGATATTATAGTTGCCAATAAGAATTTTGGCTGTGGTTCATCACGTGAACACGCCCCTATAGCAATTAAGGCATCGGGTATAAGCTGCGTAATCGCAGAAACATTTGCGAGGATTTTTTACCGCAATGCAATTAATATAGGACTTCCAATTATTGAATGTCCTGAAGCTGCCAAAGCTATTGAAGCAGGTGATACAGTTGAGGTAGATTTTGACAGTGGTATGATTTACGATAAAACAAAAAATACTGAATATAAGGGACAAGCTTTTCCTGAATTTATGCAGAAAATAATTAAGGCAGAAGGTTTAATTAACTATATTAATCAAAATTAATTAAAATGAGGTGTGACAATGATTTATGCACTTGTACTTGCAGGCGGCACAGGAAGTCGTATGGGAAATGAAAAGCCTAAGCAATTCCTTATGGCTGGCGGACAGCCTGTAATTATTCATACACTTAATGAATTTTGTAATTATGGAAAATTTGAAAAAATTATTGTATTGTGTCCTAATGAGTGGATAGAATATACAAAAAGTCTTATAGAAGAATATATGGGAGATTTTTGCAAAGATATAGCTGTAACTTCAGGCGGCGCTAGTCGTAATGATACTATTATGGAGGGCATTAAATATATTGAGGAATGTAAATGCCTTGATGATAACACAATAATTGTAACACACGATGCTGCACGTCCTTTTATTAATAACCGCATAATTGCTGAGAATATAGATGCTGCATTAGAGTGTGGGGCTGCTACAACGGCTGTGCCAGCGACAGATACAATACTTTATAGTCCTACAGGAAGTGGTGTGGAAAGTATAACTGACAGGTCTTCTTTGTATTTATGTCAGACACCACAGACATTTTTTGCAAAAAAACTGCGTAAGTTGTATCAAAACCTTAGTGACAGTGAGAGAGCAATGTGTACTGACGCATCAAATATATATGTGAAAAATGGGATGCCTGTGAAAATTGTACTTGGAGAAACGTATAATTTTAAAATTACTTATCCTAATGATTTAATAACCGCAGATGCGTATATTGAACATGGCATATGTTAAATGGTAAATTTTGCGTTTTAAGGGAGGGAGAGATGAAAACTTCTGAATTTGATTATTATCTGCCGCAGGAGCTTATTGCTCAAGACCCTGTGGAGCAAAGAGATTGTTCACGACTTTTAGTAATAGATAGAAAGACTGGCAAAAGAGAGCATAAAATTTTCCATGATATTATAGATTATCTTAATCCTGGTGATTGTCTTGTTATAAATAATACAAAGGTTATTCCTGCAAGACTTATTGGAGAACGTGAGGGCACAGGCGGAAAGATTGAACTGCTTTTACTAAAGCGAATGGAAAATAATATATGGGAGACACTTGTAAAACCGGGTAAAAAAGCAAAAAAAGGTTCAAGATTTTTATTTGGTGGTGGAATTTTAAAGGCAGAGGTTAAGGACATAATAGATGATGGTAATCGACTTATACAGTTTGAGTATGATGGTATATTTGAAGAGATACTTGACAAGCTTGGACAAATGCCTCTGCCGCCATATATTACACATAAGCTTGAGGATAAGACACGCTATCAGACAGTTTATGCAAAGCATGAGGGTTCAGCCGCCGCACCAACTGCGGGGCTGCACTTTACGCAAAAACTCTTAAAAGATATAGAGGATAAGGGAGTAAATATTGCAAGGGTGACACTACATGTAGGACTTGGCACATTTAGACCAGTTCAAGCAGAGAATATTACAGACCACCATATGCATACAGAAGAGTATCATGTGAGCAGTGAAGCAGCAGAGTTAATTAATAAAACAAAAGAAAATGGCAGCAGAGTTATTTGCGTTGGTACTACAAGCTTAAGAACAGTTGAGTCGGCATCAGATAATAATGGAGTTATGCACTCAGGTGATAGTGATACAAGTATATTTATCTACCCTGGATATCGTTTTAAAATAGCAGATGCCCTTATCACAAATTTTCATTTGCCAGAATCAACACTTTTAATGCTTGTATCTGCCTTTATTGGCAAAAATGAGATTATGGCGGCTTATAAAGAGGCAGTTTCACAAAAATATCGTTTTTTTTCATTTGGTGATGCAATGTTTATGGATATAAGAAGGCTGGTTTACAATGCTGATGGTTCTTATAACCAGAAATACTACACAGAACAGGGGGAACTTAAACTTCCATATAGTGAATATTTAAAAGAAGAAGAGCATTATAGAGTAAATAGCAACAATTAGTAAAAAAGAGGTAGTGTTATGGACAGAAAAATGCTATTTGTATATAATCCTACAGCTGGCAAAGAGCAAATATGTAATAAATTATCAGAAATTATACAAATTTTTTGTAAAGCGAACTATAAAATTACAATATTTGCAACACAAAGCACAGGTGATGCGTCTAAAATAGTGTCAGAACATGGGGCAGAATATGACTGTGTTGTTTGTTCAGGTGGTGATGGTACTATGAATGAAGTAGCATCAGGACTTATGCAGTTAAAACATTGTCCAGTATGTGGATATATTCCTGCTGGCACCGTCAATGATTTTGCATCAAGTTTAAAAATTCCTAAAATAATGACTGATGCTGCTGCATTGATAACAAAAGGAAGTATTTTTAGATGCGATATGGGAAAATTTAATAATAGGTATTTTACATATGTCGCAGGATTTGGAGCATTTACAGAGGTCTCTTATCAAACGCCTCAAGAGTGGAAAAATGCACTAGGTAAGGCTGCATATTTTGTAGAAGCCCTAAAACATATAGCGGATATAAAACCACATCATATGTTCATCGAATGTGATGATGGCACTGTATATGAAGATACATTTATACTAGGGCTTGTAAGCAATTCTGTGTCTGTAGCAGGATACAAAGCATACAGTAAGAAAAATATTAAAATGGACGATGGTAAATTTGAAGCAATTTTTATCCGCAACCTAAAAAATCCATTAGAAATTCAGCCAGTTATTAATTCTCTTCTTTCAAAACAACTTGATGCAGAACAGATTTTGTATATAAGCAGCAGTATAATTAATGTGTCAAGTGATGATGAAGTATCGTGGACTCTTGATGGTGAAGATGGTGGAGTTTGCTGTAATGTAAAAATAGAAAATTTAAAACAAGCACTTCCAATAATATGTGATGAAAGCGCATATACAGAGGTTTCGTGCAATTATATAGATTTAAAAGAATAATAGAATACAAGAACAAATAAGAAAGGAGCAAATAATATGCCAATTAATTTATCAAAAGGACAGAAAGTTAATTTAACAAAAAGTAATCCAGGACTTAAAAACATTATAGCTGGACTTGGGTGGGATATTAACGCATTTGATTCAGGTTCAGATTTTGACTTAGACGCTTCTGTTTTTATGTGTGCTGCTAATGGAAAGTGTCCTACTGAAAAAGAATTTATATTCTATGGCAATGCAGAACACACAAGTGGAGCTGTAAAATACATGGGGGATAATCTTACAGGCGCAGGCGATGGAGATGACGAACAGATTCATGTTGACTTGTCAAAAATTCCCGCAAATATAGAAAAGATTGCATTTACTGTGACAATATATGAAGCGGAAGAGAGAAGACAGAATTTTGGACAAGTTTCTAATGCATTTATTCGTATAGTAGACGAAGTCAGCAATACAGAACTAATCAGGTATGATTTAGGTGAAGATTTTTCTATAGAAACAGCTATAATAGTAGGCGAACTATATAAAAACAACAACGAATGGAAATTTAATGCTATTGGCAGCGGTTTTCAAGGTGGTTTAGCTGCGCTTTGCAATTACTTCGGTGTTCAAACTACTTAATTTAATGACACTCGCATGACTTTTGTTCATGTTTGCATAATACTGGCGATTTTTCAAAATGCCAAAAATAGGCGCAAAAAAACAGGAAACCGTTTCTTTATTTCCTGTTTTGATGTGCCGTTCTATGTAGCGGTGGTTATTCAGTTTCTATTGGTTACAATTCTGTAAATTGCAAGTCATCATTTTCTTTCATCAGTTATTATGTGTTCTATTCCAAAATGCTCTGTACTAAGATAATCTTTCATAAAACTTGGAAATGCCTTGTATTTATCCAAATCATTTATCGGTATCCAATGCATTTCTTCTTTCACTCCATAAGCTGTACTATTGCTGTGAAGTTCTTTCGTTCCTCTGGATTTCATTAGGAAATAGAAACTTATTTCATGGCAATTTAATCCTTTCAACATTCCACTATTCTCATTAAAAAAATTCTCATGGATAACTGCTAAATGGTCTATCTCGTAATGAACACCTGTTTCTTCAAAAACCTCACGAAGAACTGCATCCTCAGCAGTCTCGCCCATATGAACTCCACCGCCAATGGAGTATAAGTAATTTTCATTTTTATTTCCCGCAAAAAGCACACAATCATTTTCTATAATAATTGCTCCTGCACGATATCTAAACCAATTACTTTCCTTAGTAAATCCACAATCATACATTTTCATTTTACATTTTCCTCTATCTTTTTTTGACTTTTTCTAAACAAAGTAAATGTTACCATAAATAATAAAACAGGTGGTACTATCATTTTTATAGGGCTTCCATTTATAGTGAATTTTACAGGGCTATCTTCTCCCATTATAGTACACATTATTCCTGCAATAAAGATAAATGCAAAGATAAATGACAATACTAAATATATATTCTTTTTCAATTTTTCTTTCTTTAAATTAAACATTTTATTTTATCCTCCTACGGCTTTTCTAATAAAATCAATTACACTGTCATGCTTTAGATATTCGTCCATTTTTGATGTGCTGTTCTATATAGCGACTACTATAAATTTTTAGCTGGCTACAATCTTACAAACTGGAATTCTGATAAGACATATTTCACAGCGTTTAATAATTGTTATATCTTATCTTCAAAAAGTCCGTAAGCCCTTGAAAACGCTAAATTTATAGCAAGTGAGTTTGCCCTTATGCTTTCCCTTGTGTTATATCCTTTTCCCTCATGTTACGAACCCTCATAAGGGCAAAAATAAGGGAAACAAAAACCTGTAACAAATTATAACATGAAATGAACAGGACAGGAAGAACTGATTGGAATGCTTTCACAAGTAACCACTTATGACCGATATTGTTCTACGAATAGCCTGCGAAAAAGAAGAAGAATTGAAAACAATACCATCCTTTGAATATGCTTTAAATGCTTTGGCAATAGACAACCCTCTTGAATATGCAATGCTGTATTTTGAGGGCGGTATGCAGACATGGATAGATGCGGAAGATTCATTAGAATTGTGGTAACATATTTCCATGTTTTAACAAGAAGCCAATTAATCTATGTACTATCGCAAGTGACAAGTTTCCATCAAGAGCAGAGACTCTCTTGAATCCCTGCTCTTATATAGTCTTAACATCACGTTTCATTCAATCAACTATATCATATAGCTTAACAGTACATGAAATCAAAAGCTATCTTACAATATTATACCATCAATGTTTTTTAACAAATGCAAATATTCCTTTTCATCAATCGTCACAATCAGTACAGTTTTATCTCTGATTACAGTTCAGCATAGTTGAACTGTAACTATCTCGATTCCTTATAACACATTCCAATATCCTGCTTTTTTTGATCCTACTCTCTCAATATAGCCATTTTCACGCAGAAATGAAATATTGTTATCTACAGCCGTTTTGCTAATTCCTAAGATTTTGCGAAGTTCTTCAGTTGTTATGTTGGGATTATCCCTCATTTCTGTCAAAATTGTCCTTCTTCTTGCATTTAATGGCTTTTTATTCCCAGCTTTATTCGAGGTTTTTTTGATTTTTTTCAATGGTATTGTTACAACAATTGAATTTTCTCGAAATGCAAACGCCTCTTTGCCATAAATTTCCGTTATTTTAGGAACTCCCCGCCCTGATTTCTCACTGATATGCAATTGCAGAAATATTTCCGACAGTTTTTCATTCACAGGAACAGATTCCCCCATATAAAAGCCTTCCATTGTCTGTGCCGGCGGTAGAGAGCCTCTTGATAAGATTTCTATCCTGTCAGAAAAAACGGAAATCATCGGTTCGTTTCCCTCTATCCATTTGTTATGCAGGACAGCATTGATGATTGCTTCCCGAAATGCCTTGTTATCAAACAGCGGCACTTCTTTCCTTTCCACAACCCGGTCTGTTTCATCTGCCTGTATGATATTGAGCACGTCACCATATCGCAACAATTCATCCAAACTATATAAAAGACAATTATTTCCAAACTCCCTGACTGAAAACAGATTTGTTCCTTTGGTTTTTCCCTCGAATATAGATACTCTGAGAGGAAAA
>DESG01000042.1 GCA_002361175.1 Lachnoclostridium sp. UBA3320
ATAACTATTACAATTTCTATAAAAATTTTTGGAATTAATTTAAAGTTAGGTTGATTGTAAAGAAAAAAAATGGTATGATAAAATTAACAGCAGTAAGAAAGGGGATATAAAAATAAATGGAAAAAAATTCTATAATTAAATTATACAAGTTATCTGCTCTTTGTATCACAACAATTTTTTCGCTGAATATAGCAACCTATAAGGCAGATGCTGCTGAAGTTGATGTTTCAAATGTTAAAGAAATGGAACAGAGCTTATCTAATGCACAAGATAATGCTTCAGCTGAAAATCCATATATAATATCGGTAAAAGCAGGAAATTATAAACTTAATTATGCAATTAATATTCCAAGTTATACTACACTCGTTTTTGAACCCGAAGCTAAAATTTCATGCAGTGAAGATTATGCTATTCGCATATCTTCTGCAAGTGTTAATTCTGTTGTTGATGGCGGCTATTTCAAGGGAACTGGTATATTTGCTAATGGTGGAAAAAATATTACTATAAAAAATACAACTCTAGATTCACCATCTGACTGTGGTATTCTCATTAAAGGAGATACTTCTAACGTTCTTGTTGAAGAAAACTCTGTTAAAAAAACTAAAAGATTTTCAATAGCACTTATGGGAGCAGATTGCAAAGGAGATATTCAGAAAAATTTTATTACTCAGTCAGAAGATATTGCTTTATATTTGTATAATTCATCTTTTAAAGGTGATATATCAGACAATTCTATTAAAGACTGTAAAAAAACTGCTATTTATACTGGCGGTACTGCGATTAATGGTGATATTAACGATAATACTATTAAAAATGTAAAAGGACATGGTATTGGAATTTATCATGGTTCACATGTTAATACTATTGATGGCAATAAAATGAACAATATTGGTGGTCTTAATAATGGAGGTAATGGCGATTGTGGCATTATGATAAATGCTGATGAAGGTTCTGGCAATAAGGCAACTCCTACTTATGTCAAAAATATTACTAATAATACTATTAAAAATGTCACTTACTCTGGTATTAAATTATATGCAGGCCCTAGTGGCGGTAATGATAACAGTCGTGCTAATCAGGACAAGGCATATATTGAGAAAAATATCAAAGGAAATACACTTTACAATATAGGTACATATAAACATAGCAAGGATTGGAAAAAAGAAATTCAAAATGGTGGAAGATACGGCGCACAGACGGGAATTTATTTAGATGCTCATTCAAGAGTTTATGGCGATATTTGTCAAAATAAGATTACAAAAACAAATCTTCATGGAATTTACCTGCGTGTTGGTGCTGTTGCTAAAGATATTTACAGTAATACAATTACAGATGTAGAAGAAGATGGAATATGTGTTAATAAAAAAGCTAAGGTCAACGGTGTCATAAAAAATAATAAAATCACCAATGCAAAAACCAGTGGCATCTGCGTGCGTGAAGGTGCAACTGTTAATACAGTTTCAGATAATACTTTTAAACAAATTGGTTATAAAAATATTGCTGTACTAGATAATAGTAAAATTAAAAAACAGTACTGAAAAATTTAAATGCTGCTGTTGAAGAAGTGCAATAAGCCTGCCTGTGACTACTGTATCACAAGCAGGCTTACATTAACAAAATCCTTTATTTTGCTTGTGCCATTGATAATAAGGTATCTTGTAAAAGTTTAGAGAAATTGATATTATTTTTTTCAGCAAAAGTATTTAACCATGTAGGAATAGTAAGGTTTTTCCTTACAGCCTTTTCACCATATTTTTTTTCGTAAGCGTCAATGTCTAATAATAACATATTTATCATACAGCCAGTTTCAGCAGTTATTTCAGAATAGTCGGAAGCACGTGGAATTTTCTCTCCATCTTCAAGTTCTCCTAATATCCATCCACTGGCTGCGTCAATCCCCATTTCAATAGCCTGTTCCAAGTCTTTTCCCTCTGTCACACAACCAGGTAAGTCTGGAAATTCTACCACATATCCTCCGCTTTGGTCTGTAAAAGGCTTAAATACAGCCGGATAAATTAATTTCAATATTATTACCTCCATTTATATAAATTGAGTACCTGGTGCTAAAAGCCTCGCTTGTTTCATATAATTTACATTATAATGCGTATTATGCGCATTGTAAATAATTCTATAAAGGAATTATTGATGAGCAGGAAAAAGTTTAAATGCTGCTGTTGAAGAACTTTACTTTTTGTTTTCGTTTCTTTGATATCTGACTCAATGTTATTTTTTTCACATTTAACGCAAAAATTACTATTACTTAAAAGCTCGGATCCGCAATATTTGCAATTCATGACTATTCTCTCCTATTTTAACACTCTGGCATCTGGATTAATATCCACCCTCGGAGTTACATTGTCTTTTGAAATATATATATTATACAGTTTATCAACTATATCATTTGCAATTCCAGATTCAATATTCTGCTTACTACACATCCCAGATCTTACCAAGTTCAAAAACACTCCACGACAAATTGCTCTATTCTTTTGAGGATCTGTTTCACTAATGCTATAGTTTTGTGACGTCATAAATGTTTCTGCAGCAAATACCGAATTTTCAAAAGCACGTCTTTGATAATTGTCATCAATAGCCATAACAACACTATGATAACATTCAAAATACGGATTTTGACCTTTACTCATTCCATATTTCAATTCATAATGTTCCATCATATATTGGTCCATCATTTTCTGAACATAAGGAATTTGTATATCTTGCCTTGTTAGATTCCATACCTTCTCGTTTAATCTTACTAGTAACTTACTCTTTTTTAGATATGGCATCGCCCAATCCATAATTTTCAACATATGAGCTCCACCATTAATTATTTTTCCAGCCGCAGTATAAGAAGCAAGAGCAAGACCACCCAACTGAACTTTTTCTAAAATAGAAGAATCTGAATCCGATGCCGAAAACATTTTAGACAAATTCCATATTCCCAAGCCCCATAATCCACAAAACGAAGATATTGCATGAATAGCAGTATTAGCCTTTTCAAAGCTCTTTCCTAACGATTCAAATTTCTCTTTATAAAATTTATCGACTGGTTCAAGAATTGAATTCGCCTGATTGCAAACTGAAGCCATAGTTTGAATTGATTTTCTTGTAACCGTATACCTACCATATGTGTTTGAATCAATATTATGTTTCGAAGTAGTGCTCTTACCTGCCTTCTTTGAGTACGCCTTTCTACTATTGCTCAATGTAGTATAATGCTTTCCAACTGAGCTATTTAGTTTATCCACTCCGACTTGATTTACAATTCGCTCTACTACAACTACAAATAATTTCACATTTTCATCGGAGAAGTTCTCTCCTTCAAATACAATCTCTTCACTCTGATTTAGTTTTTTGTTATCTTCTTTTTCTTTGCTTTCCACTCCTAATATTCGAAGAATTTCTTCGGAAGCCCACCTGCTAAACTTACTATATGTTTTACCATCCTCAGAAGTAATATAACCATTAATAATCGGCGTAAACAAAACATACGCACCGTATATAAGATTAATGTCAGTTGCTTTACCTGTCTTACATCCATCTGCTATATTTTTTACCATGTCTGCTACCCTATCAAAAACCGTATATGTATGACAGGCGTGACTTTTAAAAGCCCAGACCTCTTCCCCATTAAAATACTGATCGTTATCTCGTTCTCTAGTAATTGCAATATATTCACGCTTTATGAATTCTTCCTTTTTTTCAAACGAACTAAATTTGTCTTTTAATATTTTTCCATACTCAGAATAGAATTTATGATATATAGGTGTTATTGCTGAAATAGATTCATAAGATATTTTTTTCTTCTTTGCCAATACATCGTCACATATTGAGTTATATAGAAGCGATGTGATTTCTTTAAACTTGTCAATGGAAGAAGCTTCAGAAGAATTACCCATTGCAGATGCAATTGCGACCAAACCACTTGCAATTTTTTTATCCACTCCACTGCCAGAAGAGTTTTCAACGCCATTTTTTTCTGTAATATTGTGTAACTGGGTAGAAATGTAACCAACAAACTCATGTAATTCAATAAAGCTATTTAACGATGCTTCAAAGAATGATTCCAAGTTTACTGACACTCCTTCAAATAAAAGCCGTAGAGTTCCAAATATTTCATTTTCATCTTTTTTATTATCTACCTGCGAGATGTATTCAGATTTAATATTTTGTATTTCAGTCTGAGCATTTCTACATACATCCTCAAGACGTTCTAATCCATCTTCACTTACAATTGGTCGTTCTGTAATGATTACATCAACTTTCTCTATTTTCAGAATATCCTGCATCAAATCGCCCATGTTCTGCTCGATTTGTGCACCTACTTCATCTGCCAATTCTCCAGCTCGATACATTCTCAAACAGGCTCTTAATGAACCGTTTGATTCAACCCAATTCGAAAACAATCCATTCTCAATATCGTTTACAATTGTCTCCATATAAGCATCAATAATTCCAGATATTCTACGCTGCAATTTATCATACTTTGATGCTTGCATTACCTCATTGAGTTCGTCAGTTATCCTCTTATTCAACTGCTGAACCTCTTCTAAATATCTTTTATAGAAAGAGAAGTATCCCTCGGTATCTTCTTCTCTTAAACTGAAGTTCATTATATTGTATCCCTCCCTAAAAAAAATACCCCTTGATACATTTCTGCACCAAGGGGCTGATTCTTAAGCATTTAACAATTGATCAATAAAGTTTGGTGCTTGTATATCCTCAAGATTAGATTTATACATCTTAAATGGAATGTCAAATCCTTTACTTCTAATACCAAAGTTTACAACTATAGAATCAAGTGGTTGTTTAGTATACTTGATATTGAACATAGAATAAAACTTTTCTATATTTCCTGTAACAAAGGCATAATCAAATGCTTTTCGTATGGTTGTATCTTTTAACTCTGATGTAATAATAATAACAACGAGTATATTCTGATTTATCGCATTACGAATTACCTCTACTAACTGATTCGGTATTTTTTCAATCTCATCCAAACCGTTAATCCAAAATACTACTTTCTTAAAATCTCTAGCTTTAGATCTCCCTCTATATTGTTCAACAAACCAATCGAGTACATCTGACGCAACTACTCGAATTCTCTCATCTACTTCCTCAGTTAATATCCACTTTAACTCATTATCCTCACATGAATACTTCACACCTGGAATTGGTGGTTTGTTTTTCTTATAGCCCAGCATCGTATATGAAGAGTCAAAAATTTGACCAATAAACTCATTCATATGTACCAAAATTTGGTCTTCCGCTTTTTCTAGCTCATCAGACGTGGCATCTATTTCAGCAATCTGGTTTTGAATTTCCTGCCTTTCATCTGAATATTTACTTAGTTTATCTGAAACAATTTTTTTAGATTCATAATCTTTTTTATATACATTTACAGCAAATTCAACAGACGAATATATGCCCTCTAAAACAGGTGACATTTTTGTTAATTCTGGAATCTTACCTTCGTATTTATCAACAAAGAACAATATAGACCTTCTGAAAATCTTATTTCGTTGTATTGCCAATGCATTCTGATTCCTGTCATTATCACTTTTACATTCGACTTTTGACAACGCTTCAATCTTTCTCTCTAATATTTCTAAACTTTTTTTAGAAGCTCCAATCAAATCAAGATTAACAGAGAATGCAGTTATCACATCTTTATAAGAGTTCAAGCCAATTAAATCTGCCTTTGTATTATCCGCAGGTATCATCACAATACCACTTGAACATTTTTCAAGAAAAGCAATAATTGGAGATGATAAATTCTTTTTATTTTCCCTTGTAAATTCAGAAATTTCGTTATCAACTTCAGCCAATCTATCTAATAGCGCTTTTTTTCTCTCTTTTCGTTCATTATACTGTTCAACTTTCGAAGCATCTTGAAGAATCAAGCACATATCTTCTTCATCTTTTCTTATTGTTGAAAATGAATCAGAATTAATATCTACATATTTTTTCGCCATGACACGAAGGAAATACATTAATTCTAAGGACTCTATTGCATTATCTATATCACATTGATAGTACTTATGAATATCCGATTTTGAAATTACACTATCAATTCGATATCTTTCCAAAATAAGATTATTTAACTCCATACCAAAATGATATGTTGTTTCATTTGACCTTAATAGATTCTCTGTAAGAAGCTTTCTGACCCTTGCTGCTTTATCAGGCTCTGGACAAGCAATCATAACTCCTTTATTCCTGCCTTTTTCGATATAAAATGATACCTTGTCATTTGGCTTTGGTGAATAAAGAACTGTCTTTCCTAAAATAACCGCATCAAATAAAGAGTTATTTTGCAATACCAACTCATTTTTTCTTTCTTTAATATTATCTATAGCAATCCAATAAAATA
>DESG01000017.1:0-10410 GCA_002361175.1 Lachnoclostridium sp. UBA3320
AGTTCATTATAAACACTGCTACAATTACTACTTGATTATAGCATGATTGTAAATGAATAGAAAGGGGGTAAAAAGTGACCAGCAAAGAATTTAAGCAGATGTTTAAAGATGAGGGAATTTTCATGTGGGAAATAGCCAGAGCCTTGAAAATCCATGAAGTGACTTTTGGTAAATGGTTTAGGGAAGATAATCTTTCCAAAGACCGTGAACAACTTGTCCTCTCGGCTATAAAGGAAATTAAATCACATCGACCAAAACCACAGGCATAACTGCTTCATAGAAATAGTTATGACAATATCTTCATTTTGTGCTTGCAATAAGGAATATTCATTGTGTATGCTCTTAAATTGCTCATATGCAATACATACCAATATAAAAGTATTCCCAACTAATCATTCATTAAAGATGGTATAGCAAAAGTCATAACCGCAAGCACAGACACAATTAACTCACTGGCTGCTGCTAGGGCAGCAGACCAACAAAGGACTAATCTTTAAAGGAGGTGATGCGCAGACCATAACCCATAACCGTAACTATAAACAAACATGGCAAAAGCCATAACCACTATAAATATTATATGAAATGTTCGCACCATGGAAACAATTCATATATTTACGTTTTATCCAATAATACAGTGACCAATATGTAAATATTGGTTGGGTGCTGTCGTAGCAAGCTGGAATAGAACACACAAATAACCAAGAAAGGAGGTTTGGACTTTTATGGAATACAGTGTTATTACCTACTGTAACGCCATAAACAGTCTGTAGGCATGGAAACTTCTTTATTCACCAAAGCCATAAATAGGAAAAGTCTTATGAAGAGTGCCTGTATAATACAAAGAAAACAAGTTACAGGTAGGGGAATTGATGGTATAAGCTGTAAAGAAGCAGTAACATACACACAAAAACACCTCAAAGAAAATCTAAAGGCATTAAAGAATGGTACATACAATCCACTTCCAGCAAAGAGGACTGAAATACCAAAACCAGATGGCAGGATACGTACTATAGGAATACCATCAGTAATGGATAAGGTTATACAACAATCTATAAAAACAGTGCTTGAGCCTCTTTATGAGGAATCATTCAGTGATACAAGCTATGGATTTAGACCAGATAGAAATATCCATGATGCTGTTACAAAAGCAAAAGAGTATCTTGACAGTGGATATACTCATGTAATACAAATAGACATTAGCAGTTTCTTTGATAACATAAACCATGACAGAATGATGTCAGTCTTATATAAGAAAATAAAAGACAGGGATATGTTAAAGCTGATAAGAAAGTATTTACAGTCAGGTATTATCGGTAAAGACGGTAAATATATAAAAGCTGTAAAGGGAGCTGTGCAAGGTGGAAACCTATCACCATTACTTGCCAACATATATTTGGACATACTAGATAAGGAATTGGAAAGGCAAAACATATACTTCACTAGATATGCAGATGATGTAACACTATACTGTAAATCAAAAGAAGAAGTATTAAATGTACTAGACACAACAGAAAGATTTATCAAGGTAAAGCTTGGCATGGACATTAATAGGAATAAGACGGAAATAGGTATGCCAGAAGAGTGTGTAATGTTAGGATTTGGTTTCTTTAAAGAAAATGGAAAGTATAAATCCTACATACCAGAAAAGACCATAAGAAAACTCGCTAAAAAGATATGCACAAATATAGATAATTCAACAGAATATGGCGAAGCAATAAGAAAGACCAGCAATGAAATAAAAGGGTGGTACAGCAACTACAGAAATGCAGACAAGTTCATATCAGTAAAAAGTGCAAAGTCACTTGACAGAATGATACTTGAAAAGCTGTATAAGAAGTATGGAAAAGGCTGTAACATAAAGATGTTTAAAGAAAAGCTGGACAAAGAAGCAAAAGTTTCAATGAAGAAGCTTGTAAGCATTTATAATAACAGACCAATAAAAGATTAGCAGGAAATAAGCTAATATAAGGTCTGAATATAATACAGGTAGAAAAGACAGACAGCAGGGTATAGGACAAAAGTATTATATAAATGCTAGAATCAGACATAAGAAATTAAATAAAGAATAATCCATGCAAGCAAGCCAATATCTTCTATGCTTGATATAAATCAAGCAGAATAAAAGATGAAAGCCATAGCCATTAACCATAGAGCCATTAGTAAGTAGCTGATAATTATAGGTAACAAGCACAGAACCATTACTGTGATATAAAATATAGTGGATAAGTGCAATGGTTATAGATAATAAGTAAGACAGCTATAAGATGCTAGGCGCAATAATAAGGTTACTAACTTTTACAGAATGGCTAAGAATAGCAGAAGCCAATAAGGTATTAAATAAATGGTAAGTAAAAGCTAAGAGTAATAAACATAGTAATCAAACCAAACACTAATATCAAATAGTTGGTGAGTAGTTTAAGCCAGAATCTATTATAAGAACAAAGCTTTCAGCATTTAAAGCATTATAAAGCTGGTAAGTAGCTTAGGTCAGAATAACAGACACAAAAGCTATGAGAGTTCTATTAATAGTAAAGTGCCAGATAGCAGAAATAGCTTAGGTTAAAGGTTAGTTAATCCAATGTATCAGACAGTTTAGGTTAGTGGTCACAGTGCCAAGACATTGGACAAGTGGAAAAGCTTAGGTCAAAGGCTACAGCAATAAGGTATCAAATAGCTGGATAACATCTTAAACTAGAGGTTAGACAATTTAGATATCAGACAACTTAGGTTAGAGGTTACAATAGCTGGGTATCAAATAGCTTATGAATAAACTAGATTAAGTTAAATACCAAGGTATCAAATAGCCGGTAAGTTTAGGTGTTTAAAGTATTAAGGCATCAGATAACTTAGGAATAGCTTAGGATAGAATGGTAGCTGTAGGAACTGGGGATTGGAATTAAACTAGGAAGATAGAGGTTAGCAGAGGGATAGGCAAAGAAAGGACATATACCATGGAATCAGTGCGCACTGTATGTCCTTTTTTTGGTTTACATTAATTTAAAGGGAGATGATATAAATGTTGTCAAATAATAGTATAACACAGGAAGTTGGTTTCACTAGTACATATATGAATGAACCTATGGTAATCCTTAGAATACCTAATATACCTGTCGTGCCTAAAGGCACGACGCCACTAATAGATACAAAGTCACCAGTAAAAGCAAAGTCACCAATAGATATAAAACTGCTAGTAAATACAAAAGACTTAATGCAAATGTTAAGTTGTGGTAAACCATCAGCAATAAAGATTGGTGAAGACGCACACGCAAAAGTTTGTATAGGTAGAAAGATTCTTTGGAATGTTGAGTGCGTCAAGAAGTATATCAACAGTATTGCTGAATGAAAGGGGGTGATTGCAAAAAGCACACTACACATAGTAACTTGTAAACAGGGTAAGGGCAACAAGCCGACCAAAGCAACAGCCCTTAACCCATCACGAAAGGATTACTTCTACATTTGTTATTATATCATGTATTAGTGTTCCTTTCTACCATTATTTTTATAGAAAGGATGATTTTTTATGGCTAAAGACCAAAACGGCAAAGAATTGCCAAAGGGTATTACATGGAGAGAAGACAAGCAAACCTATATGGCAAGGTTCAGTTATCAAGGTAAGAGTTATACCTTTTATGATAAGAACTTGAAGAAGCTCACAAAGAAACTTGCAGATGAGCGTTATGAGGTTGAACATGGACTTGCTGGCAGTGCAGATAAAATTACACTGGACAGATGGTATCAAACATGGCTGGAAGATTATAAAATTCCAACTATTAAAGAAACAAGTGTTAATACATATAAACAGATGTATTCCTGTTATATACAGAAAGAGTTAGGGAGCAAATGTCTTAAACAAATTAAGCCTGTGCATATCCAGAAAACCTATAATGCTTTACTAGAACGTGGAATTGCACCTAAAACGGTCAATATTATACAGGCTATACTTTATAATATCTTTGAGTTTGCTGTTAAAAATGACCTTATTGTTAAGAATCCATGTAATGGCATTACCAAACCTAAAAAGGAGAAGCCAAAAATTGAAGCACTATCTGTTGATGAACAGAATACTCTTTTACATTATCTTGATAAAGAGAAATGGAAACAGTATAAACCACTTATTATTACATTGCTTGGCACTGGAATGAGAATAGGTGAATGTTTAGGGCTTACATGGAATGACATAGACTTTAAAAACAAGGAAATACACGTAAACAAGACTTTGGTTTATGTAAAAGACCTTACTACTGACAAATGTATGTTGAAGTTCCAGTCGCCTAAAACAAAAGAAAGCAAGAGAATAATCCCAATGCTTAATGATGTTTCTGTTGCATTAAAACAACAGAGTAAGAACCAGAAACGTTTAAGGATTTATATGGGTGCAGAATGGCAGCCTTTACAGGATTTTGAAGATATGGTGTTTACTTCATCTAAAGGTACACCATATCAGGAATCTAAGATAAGAAAGCATCTAGTGAATATTGTCGCTGAAATAAATGCAGATGAAAAGGCACTTGCAGAGCAACAGAACCGTGAGCCAATTATAATGAAACATATCAGACCGCATATGTTCCGTCATACATTTGCTACAAGGTGTTTTGAAAATGATATGCCACCAAAGACTGTACAGCACATACTAGGGCATTCTTCTATAAATCTTACAATGGACTTATACACGCATATGAGCGAGGATAAGAAAAAAGAAGATATGAAGAAGCTTGAGGGAATGTTCAGTGCAGTAAATTATTAATAATATTATACCAGATAACATAAGCAGATATGGCTATTGCCTTGTCTGCTTTTTTTAATGGAAAGGAGAAACACTATGAATGATGATAACAAAAAAATGTATCTGTTTAATGTACTCAAGGGCAAATGGAGGGTACTAATCATTGAAGACTTATTTACAGGAGAAAAACAGTTTGGTGAAATACATCAGGATATAAAAGGTATTAGCAAAAAAGTTCTGACAGATAACTTACAATATCTTATAAGGAGCGGTATAATAGAAAAACGCACATACCCTGTCTTTCCACCAAAAGCTATTTATAAGTTGTCAGATAGAGGAATGAATATAAAACCAATACTTGATGATATCTACAGATGGGGTATTGAAAATTATACCCCATTTGCAGAAGAAGTCACAGATGAGTTTTATAATATATTTCAGTGAAATATATAGTTTTTTCTTAGTGTTGTGTACTTTTTGTGTACTAAAGCACTTCTAAACTTCTAAACTCTAATATTTAAATTATTTCTTAATACAAGGCAGTGCAAAAAACAGATTTAAGCACCAGCGGCTTCATACTAAATTTAAATAGTATTCACAAGTTAAGAAACATTCTATGCAGCTTGTCATTATCACAAAGTTCAGGGTGAAATGAAACTCCAATCTGATTTTTATATTTTACTGCTGTAATTTTTTTATTAACTTCTGCTAAGATTTCTACATCATTTCTAACTTCTTCTATGTAAGGTGCACGTATAAATTCCATTGGAAATTTCCCAATCCCTTTAATAATTCCGTCATAATGAAAACTTCCAAGCTGCCTGCCGTAAGCATTTCTTTTTACAGTTACAGGAAGTGTTTTAAAATAAGTTCTTGTATCATTAGAAATATTCTCGGCAAGTAAAATAAGCCCTGCACATGTAGCAAGAACAGGCATACCGTTTTCGATTTTTTCTTTTAAAATATCAAACATATTCAATTCTTTTAAAAGTTTGCCCTGTACAGTGCTTTCGCCTCCAGGCAGTACTAGTCTGTCAAAATTTTTGTAAAGGTCGCTTTTTTGGCGCAGTTGTATAGTTTCTGCACCAAGTTTATTAAGCATATGTTCATGTTCAATAAAAGCTCCTTGTACGGCAAGTATTCCTATCGTTGTCATATTAAATACCTCGTTCTGCCATAAGTAAAGTAATTTCGTCTTTATTAATGCCAACCATTGCCTCTCCAAGATTTTTAGAAAGCTCGGCAATCATCTTTGCATCTGTATAATTAGTTACAGCTTTAACAATAGCCTCAGCCCTCTTTGCAGGATTTTTTGACTTAAATATACCAGAACCTACAAAAACGCCATCTGCACCAAGCTGCATCATAAGTGCAGCATCCGCAGGAGTAGCAATACCACCAGCTGCAAAATTTACTACAGGAAGTTTGCCATTATCATGTACATACTGTACAAGTTCATAAGGTACTTGAAGTTCCTTAGCTTCATTAAAAAGTTCATCTTCTCGCATGGAAGTAATTTTAGCAATAGCACTGTTTGTCATGCGCATATGGCTTACAGCCTGTATAATATCTCCAGTGCCAGGTTCACCCTTAGTCCTTATCATAGCAGCGCCTTCATTTATACGGCGCAGTGCTTCTCCAAGATTTTTAGCACCACACACAAAAGGCACTTTAAAGCGAGTTTTGTCAATATGATAAACATCGTCTGCTGGGGAAAGCACTTCACTTTCATCAATATAATCAATTTCTATAGCTTCAAGTATCTGTGCTTCCACAAAATGCCCGATTCTGCACTTTGCCATAACAGGTATAGACACAGCCTCTTGTATTCCATTTATCATAGCTGGGTCACTCATACGTGAAACGCCGCCAGCAGCACGTATATCCGCTGGAATACGTTCAAGTGCCATAACAGCACATGCTCCTGCCTCTTCTGCAATCTTAGCCTGTTCTGGCGTAGTTACATCCATAATAACACCGCCTTTAAGCATCTGTGCAAGTTCCTTATTAAGTGCATACTGTTTTTTATCAAATGTCATTTTAGCCTCCCATTCTGTGTTCTTATATTAGCACACAAAGTAATTATTATGTTTATTAATACAACAAAATATATTATAAACAAAATCGGCTATATTACAATATTTAAAATGAATATTCTTGCTTTTTAATTTCCCCTAAGTCTTTCAAACACATCATATACATTCAGTGTTCCATTGCCCCACAACTTGTTAGGTTCTGTAACTCCATCTGAATCTGCTCCACGTATCAAATATTTTTGTATAATTACGGTGTCCATATTAGGATCATTGCCACGTAAAATCCCCCATTCCATTAGTAATGCCGCTGCTCCAGCAGTAATTGCAGCCGCCATGCTTGAACCGCTTCTATAACCATAAAGTGCTGTTAAATCTTTCTCTTGTTCATCTGAAGGATAGACATCTCCAAATCTTGGCAATGGTCCATATACATTTATACCTGGTGCTGCAAAATCAGGTTTTATACTGCCGTTACGTGTAAATCCCCTACTTGATTCTACTGCTATACTGCGGTTTAGAGAATCGTAGTATGATACCGATATCAAGTTTACATTATTACTTGGACAGCACAGTGTTGTGTTAGGGTCTGCCTCCAAAAAATATGTTGTTGATGGAAGAAAGTTTCTTATTGGAAGCCACATATTAAAATAAGCATTTCCCCTTGTTTCATTAAAAACACGTACTTTCCATATGCCCTCTGCTGGGTTTTGAAAACGCAGTTGTACAAATTCATCACCGCTTTCATATGAAAGTAAGCTATATTCTATATTTACAACCGTGTCTTCAAGTATAAAGCTTACTCGTCTTTTCTCACCATGTCTGGCTATAGTTTTTCCGCTGTATTCACCACTTGGTGATGTTATGCTGACTGACAAAATCTGTGGAGAATCACTGTAAAGCTCAAGTGTAAATCCGTGTCGGCTTCCAGAGCGTATTTCAACTTCCACGTCTTCACCAGGCTCCAGTACATCGCTGCTATAATGTCTGCTTGTATTACCTTCATTGCCACACGCTGTTACTACAGCAACTCCTTTACGGTCTCCTACTGTCCGGAGTGTCTCTCCAAGTATATTGCCGCTTATATGACCACCCAGATTTGTACCCATGCCAAAACATAAAATAATTGGCATATTTGCTTCTGTTGCTTTCTTCATTAAATATTCTATAGCAATTAAAATATCAGTTTCTGCATATACAGGTTCTTCTGTTTCAATATTATAAAATGCTTTAAGCCCATTCTTCGCTTCTTTACATTTCACTACACATATAGTAGTAAGTGGCGCTACTCCTGAGAAATACTTTTCCTCTATCAGACTGCCAGATGCAACTCCTGCAATAAATGTACCATGTCCATCAAAATCTCTAGTTGGAACTAATGACCATGGATTTTCAGAGGCAAGTGCTGCGTTTATATCATCATTAGTGTATTCCACGCCATAAGCAAATCCTGCTGGAATATGACCATAGTTTAAATTACCACAATCCTCTCCATTTTGTGCATCTGCACATGGGTTAATAGTCTGGTCCCAAATAGAATAAATTCTACTATTTCCAATAGAATCTAAAAATGCGGGGAGTGTATAATCTATCCCCGCTGCTGTTAGATACTGTTTCTGCCTGTAAAGATGCAGATAATAAATCGTAATGGTTTTTTACATGCTTTGTATGCTTCATCTGATGCGTTTCTTATAAAAGATACAGCCTCCTCTTCATTTCCATATCCTATATCGTTATTGGAAAACACTGCGCACTGCAGTATTTCACATGCTCCATTTATCTGGGGTTGTGGTATCTTTCCTTCAAATGTACTGTATAATTTTTTTATATATTCGTCATCCTCAAGTTTATCAATATGTTTTATACCACAAAACGCAAGAAACTGATTTAATATTCCAAAATAAATTACAACCCTTTCACTACTTGTATTTGCCATAGCAAGTTTCTTAAAAAGCAACATAAATCTTATTCTGTTATATGCTACAAATATTATAGTAAGTAATAAAAATAACAAAAATATTCCTAATAATACTAAAAGCTCTTTATTATACTTGCTGCTTTCTTCATGTTTTTTAGGCTTATCAGATTTTTTATTCTTTTTTTGTACATTGTTTGTTTCGCTTTTATCATCTTGTTTAGCATTATCTTCTTTATCAGACTGGTCAGTTTCTTTAGGTTGTATCTGGTTTTCTAAACCTATAGGATTTAAGGCAATATTATTGGTATAGTCACCATCAGTTATTGAATTGGTCATATCAAATGGTATCCAACCAAAACCTTTTTTATATACTTCCGTCCATGCATGTGCATTGTAATCTGTAATATATGCAACATACTTTAAATTGCCAAAACTGTCATATTCAGCGTTAAATTCAAATGGATTTATATTATATCCTGCTGCATATCTTGCAGGCACTCCTTTAAATCTTAATAATACTGTACCAGCAGTTGCATAATGTTCACAGTACCCTTTTTTCTGTTCAAATAAAAAATACTCTATATAGTCTTTTCCAGGAGGTAATTCTTTAAGTTTCTGGCTGTATTTCGTATCTTTACATATCGCATTTTTAACAGCTATGCACTGTAAACCAGTTTTATCATATAAATCAATTTTACTTGCAAATTTTTCAAGCTTTCCAGCATTATACGGCAAATTAAGGTATTTATTATTTACATATGAAGTATATTTTTTATACTCTTTTATACCTGGTATTTCTAATAATTCATCATCAGTCGTAGTCAATATATCATTTTTTATGTGACTTGGTGTATTATAACAATAAAATGTATAACTATCAGAATTATTTTTCTCTGAACTTATTGACATATATGGAATATAATTACCAGAATTATTTTCTTCTGGAAATAATTCTATCTTTATAGTGTCCATATCTGTCAGCCCACTTTTTGTCAACCCACTTTTTAAAAACCTCTTTAAACCACGAGAAAAAATATGGTTTATATCATCTTCACTTAAAGGAGCTTTTTTATCAGAATTGTTCCACCTTTTCCCATCATATTTATCAGCATAAAAGCTCCTTATATATATGTTATCAGCTGGCATCCTGTCAGTTTCTATACGCATAATAAATCTGCCAGTCTGATCTGGTGATTTATTGTCCAAATAGCCACTATTTTCTTTTAGAACTTTACTTTTTATAGTTTGAGCCATAACTTTTATTTTTCTCTCTATCTTGTGTTCTCTTTGTAGTGCTTTTTCTGAATTGACAAATACCATATCTTTTGTATAAGTTCCCATCTGTACTGCTACAATAATACTTACAGTTATTATAACTGCAAATATAATATACCTTGTCCAAATCTGCCCCACAGTATGCCTATACTGAAAAAAGTTTCTTCTGCCTCCATACATTTCAAATTTTATGCCAAATAATAACCCTGAAACGCCTATTACAAGAAAACACGATGCAATCAATGATGGTGCTTTGCCATGAAACATCTCCATTCCAATTATTACAATAACTGGCATAATTACAAGAAAATCCCATTTAATCCTAAGTGATGTCATAGCAAGAATCATAATAAGAAGTATAAGAATAATTATCAATGTAAATCTTTCATACACAGGCTTTTTTAATAACATTATATAACTTCTGGAAGTATCGACTGGTATATCTTTAAGATTCATATAAA
>DESG01000017.1:10603-19892 GCA_002361175.1 Lachnoclostridium sp. UBA3320
CATCTTTAAGATTCATATAAATATAATATTGTCTTTTAATATATTCATATAATATTACTAATTCTTTCTCTATAAGTTTATAATTTTTTATAATGATAAATATACTTCCAAAATTGACAATTAACAGTCCGATGTTAAAACATATGCTGCTGCCAATACACAGTACACACATTATAAAACTACATATAGATATAATTATAAATATTTTGTCATAATCTCCATGGTAACTATATGCTTCACAAAATGATATATATAGCCCAAAAACAGTAAATGCAAGAAAACAAGTATTAAAAACAATACGTGCAATTATATTAATTATAATCCCTCCCCTACTACAACTGTATTTCTGTTGATGAAACTGACTCTTTTAAGTTTTTATAGTCGTACTTAACAATTTTTATATCATTTACATAAAGTTCAAAATCTGTATTAAGTGCAATATATGAAAAACTGCCCTGTAAATTATATTTTCTTGCATACAGCTCCTTTAACATATATATATCAGTATTTTCTTTATGCTTTTCTGAAATTTTATCTATACACTTTTGTACAATTTCGTATGAGTCATTATCACACTCTATTTTAGTTCTTACAATCTCTCCTGTATCTATATCGTACCAACATATATAATGACAGCATCCATTATAAGTAAGACTTGTAGAAATTGATAAAATAGTTTGTATAAAGCGCCTTTTTATATAACTGTTTTCTACGGATTTAAAAACTAGGAAAAATACAACTCCTGATGAGAAATTATCATATTTTTGTCTTACCATAAGTTCACCAGTCTTTGCAGATAATTTCCAATGTATATTTTTAAAACTGTCTCCTGGAATATACTGTCTGTTTTCACTATTTTCGCCACTGTCAGAATTTTTAAAATTATTCTGTACAGCTTTATCTTCAAAAATATATTTATATTGACTTTTCCCTGTAAAAATTGGAATTTTATATAATTTAGGTATTACAATAACAGACTGCTTGTACACATCATGTTTAAATACAGGAAGTTTTAATATTCCAAGAAAATCATTTGACCAGACCTTTTTAATACTAAATTCTATATTGCCTGGATTCTTTGTGAGATAAGAACACTTAAGTACAGAAATACTTTTCTTGTCTGCACTGCCATAAAATTTTGTAATTTCTTTCTTATTCGAATATAAATTAAAACTGTTTACTTTAACTTCAATCTTTCCAGTTGGCAATATTCCTTTATTGCTTATAGTAATATTAACAGGTATTTTTTTTCCAAGCTGTACAACATTTTCAGGAACACTCATAAAAATTTCAAGCTTTTGTATACTTATAAGATTTAGTATACCAAGCAACAACATTATAAAAATCTGTCCATAAAAAATATTTAAAAAAGCCGCATTTCTGTATATTAAAGCAATATGCATAATTGCTGCCGCCAAAATAACATATATTGTCAAACGCTTCACTTAACCAACCTCCAAGTCAAAGAAACCGTTTTACAGATTTAGGCTTTTTAATTTTTGTCTTTATCTGTCCAAGAACATCTGTCATACTTAAATGTGACATTCTAGCTTTTGAAGAAAGCATTATACGATGTGATGCCACAGCATTAAATACACTTGTCACATCATCTGGTATTACATAATCCCTTCCACGTAAAAAAGCAGCAGCTTTAGACATATTGGCAAGTGCAATTGTACCTCTGGGACTTAATCCAAGTTCTATTGCAGGATGCTCTCTTGTCTCTCTCACAAGCAGACACAGATACTTATAGACATCATCTTTGATAAATACATTACCTACACTTTCTTGTATATTTATAAGTTCATCTCCATCAATAACTGCATCTACCAAGTTAATTATATCATTGCTTTTGCCCTTTGCTATAGCAATCTCGTCTTCAAGTGATGGATATCCCACTGATAGACACACCATAAAACGGTCTAACTGTGACTCTGGCAAAAACTGTGTGCCTATACTTCCTGCAGGATTTTGTGTTGCTATTACTATAAATGGGTGCGGAACTTCCCTTGTCACACCGTCTACAGTGACCTTTCCTTCTTCCATAACTTCAAGAAGTGCCGACTGTGTTTTTGGAGATGTCCTATTTATCTCGTCAGCTAAGAAAAGATTGCACATAACTGTTCCTGGCTGGTAATAAAATTGTCCTTCTTCCTTGTTATACATGGTAAAGCCAAGTATATCTGAAGGCAGTACATCAGGTGTAAACTGTGTACGTATACATTTAAGATTCATTACTTTTGCAAATGCTATGGCAAGTGTTGTTTTTCCTACCCCTGGAATATCATCAATAAGTATATGCCCTCCTGCAAGTATCGCAGTCATTATAAGCATTACACATTCATCTTTTCCTATTATTGCTTTTTTTACCTCATTTACAATACTTATTGCCTCTTGGTAATATCTTTTTTCTTCCATTTCAACTTATACCCCCAGAATAACAAACACCAGACCCTGTATCAATAAAACCCATCATAATACCACTGCCATAAAGTTGTAAAACAGGCTGTCTTTGCACTTTGGCAATTCCTGCTGCTTCAAGAACTTGCTCTGACGACATCAAACCATAGCAGCGTGGTACTAGGTATGTGCCATTGTTTATGCCACTTCTTACTTCGCTTCCATAGTGATAAGCAACTGCAAATCTATAACTTACAAGCTGAAAACAGTCATCACCATACTGTGATTTTAGAAAAGTCGGCATACCTGTATATTCTACAATATAATCTTGGTAATCTTCAGAATAAATACGATTAATACATGTAGTATCCATACAATCTCCATTTCTACATAATATAATATAAATTTAGTATATGCAGAAATAAACGTATAAGTTACATAAGCACATCTTCTGGCAAATCTCTTTGGGTAAGTATCTTTGCTTCTCCACTGCCTCTCATTTCTATTTTTGGTGCACCACAGTTATTGATATAATCTTTGGTTATAGTAACTCTTCCAATTAAATCATCTTTTGGAATCTCATACATTATATCAAGCATAAATTCTTCTATCACAGCTCTTAACGCACGTGCTCCTGTTTTTTTCTCTATAGCTTTTTTTGCAATACTTCTTATTGCCTCATCCTCAAACTCAAGGTCAACTTCATCAAGTGCAAGCAGTTTTTTATACTGCTTTAAAATTGCATTCTTAGGCTGTGTAAGTATTTCCACAAGCATATCTTCTGTCATAGCCTGAAGCGCAAAAACCACTGGAAGTCTTCCAAGAAACTCTGGTATCATACCAAATTCACGCAAGTCCTCTGTAGTAACTTTTTGCAGCAAGTCTTCATCCTTGTCAAATTTGTCTTTAAGCTCTGCATTAAAACCAATAGAAGACTGTTTTGTAAGTCTTTTTTTAATAATCTTTTCCAAATTTGGAAATGCGCCGCCACATATAAAAAGAATATTTCTCGTATTAACAGTAGCAAGCGGAACCATTGCATTTTTGCTGCCCGCACCTACAGGCACTTCTACATCGCTTCCCTCTAAAAGTTTAAGCAGACCTTGCTGTACAGATTCTCCACTTACATCTCTGCTGTTTGTATTGCGTTTTTTCGCTATCTTATCTATCTCATCAATAAATATAATGCCATGCTCTGCCTTTTCAACATCATTATCAGCCGCTGCAAGAAGTTTTGATACAACACTTTCAACATCATCACCAATATAACCTGCCTCAGTCAGTGATGTTGCATCAGTTATAGCAAGCGGCACTTGCAGGATTCTTGCAAGTGTTTTTACAAGATATGTCTTGCCGCATCCTGTAGGACCTGTCATAAGCATATTGGATTTTTCTATCTCTGTGCCATCTGCTGAGTCCATATCATCTGTCAGCACACGTTTATAATGGTTGTATACTGCAACTGACATTACTTTCTTTGCATATTCCTGCCCTATTATATATTCATCGAGTTTTCCCTTAATTATATGTGGTGCTGGCAGATGTTTTATATCAAATACTCCTTCTGGTGCTTTTTTCTTTTCAGTTTCTGCCTTTTTCTTCTTTAATTTTTGACGCTTTGGAACATTTTCTTGCATATTGCCTACACCGCCACTGAACATATCCATATATGGCATACCTTGGAATGGTCCTGTAATATTAATATTCCCCATGGAATTAAAAGTCTTTTGCATACAATCACTGCATATACAGATATTATTAGGTATGTGAATCATTTTGCCAGCCTTGCTTTCAGGTCTGCGGCATATAAAACACACATCTTCATAGTCTTTATCATTATCATTATTATTGTTTATATCTTCTGGCATAAGAGCCTCCTGTTTTATGAATTTCACAATTTTGTTTACATATAACTAGATTACCCTAATAGTGCTACTTTCGTCAATCCTGTAATGATAAATATTTATTATATTTCTATTAACTTAACGATTAAAGGCATTGTATTAAAACAATGCCTTTAATCTATAATGCTTCTATATCTACACCTTTAATGGCAATAAGAGCAAAAAAAGCAGCGAACCATTTTCCCAAGTTCACTGCTTTTCTTAAAGATTCAATCATCTGAAAGCAGACCATCTATACAACGCCTGAAAAACGTGAGAGAATCTTCATTTTTTGCAGAGCAGAGAAAAATCCAGTCATAAGGGTTTCCAGCATAAAGAGGCTCATAACCACATTCATATAACAGAGTATCAGCTTCATCTCTATAAATTGCAAATAAATCCTCTGTACTATAACTGGAAATATCGGTAATACCTAATTTGATACGTACCCAAAAAACATAAAAGTCAAGAAGGACTATTGTTTTACGGATAGAATCATACGATTTTGAAACAGTTACTTTTGATTCATCAAGTACATCTGACAATATTTTTTTACTTGGAAAATTGTTTTTTATAACATAAGGAATGTTAATATTTTTTGGAATCCCTGTAATAGTACTTAAAAGACGGTCAAGTACAAATGTATTTTTCAATATATTTTTTCCGCTAATAGCTTCTAAAATATACTCAGAAGCAGATACATTGCTTGTTTTTGCATCCATCAATATTTCTTTTATTAAAAGACCACATTTGTCAATATCTGTTTCGCTTATATTTATTTCATCCAGTTTTTTAAGTTCTTTATTGGAATTCATTTTACGTGTAAGGTTGCGTTTTAAATTATCAACTATAGCTTTAGAACTTTCATCTCCCGTAATTTCCAATAGCATTTTTTTAATTGCAGCCAATGCACTATTATTCCAACAATTAAAATTTGCCTTGTTATCAATCAAAAATTCCTGAAGTTCATTAACACTATTAAAACCAGAAATCCTATCCCTGATAAACTGTGTATAATTATGGACTGTTTCATCTATTAAAGTTTCTTTCTTAAAAGGGGCATTATTTATTGTATTAATAATATTTACTGCTTCTTGATATTGAGTTCCATGCAAAAAAGAATAGTAAAAAACTGCTTCTTCAATATTGTGACAATTAAAGCACCTGTCAAAATATACATGGTTAAAAAACCATACAGTTTCTTCAAATGAAAGATTTAATGCAAAACATATCTCATAAATCCTCATGCGGCTTCCAGCTTCAATCTTAGGTCTGTGTTTACCAGAAAACCACGAATAAACAGTTTCATTTTTAATATCAGAATTAATTTCTCGAAGTTTAGAAATAAGATACCCAGAGGTTTCATTATTATCATCTGGATTACCCTTAAACCCTTTTTTGATTATAATTTCTTTAAGTCCTTGGCTGAATGGGCGGAAATTGCTGGAATCTTTTAAAAAACAAACAGCATCTAAGTCATCATCAATAGAAGAATAGTCCAGCATACTCCGGCTGTTAAAAGTAGTGTAATCTATACTCATATGTAAGCTCCTCTTAGGTTAAATCATTAACAAGTTTTTGCCAATTATTATACAACGAAAACTGACTGATTGGAATACCTGACTATTATTTTTTCAAAACACAATTACAAAGTAATACAAAACAATGTGTATAATCCTAAATATATATTAGTTTACAACTTTTGAGAGGTGAAATATATGGCAGTAGTAGAAGTCGTTAAATATAATGGAAATCCAGATGTATTTGCTTGGAAATATCCTAACAGTGAATTGGGAACGTGGACACAGTTAATTGTCAATGAATCCCAAGAGGCTATTTTACTTAAAGGTGGAAAGGTGTGTGATGTTTTTCAGGCGGGGCGGCATACACTAAGTACAGAAAATATACCAATACTCAATAAGTTAGTTAATCTGCCATTTGGCGGTCGTTCTCCATTTACAGCAGAAGTTTGGTATATCAACAAAATATTTGCCTTGAATATAAAATGGGGAACAGCATCGCCTATTCAATTACAAGACCCAAAATATAAGGTATTTGTGCCAGTGAGAGCATTTGGACAATTTGGTATACAAGTGGAAGATTCCAAAAAGTTTCTTATAAAGTTAGTTGGTACACTTCCACAATTCGACAAAAATAGTATACTGAAATATTTTAGAGGTGTTTATTTAACAAAGGCTAAAGATGCCATTTCATCTTATCTTGTACATAAAAAAATTAGTATCCTTGAAATAAATGCATATCTTGATGAGATGTCCACTTTCTTACAAGAGCGTATAGCTCCTGAATTTGCAGAATATGGTATAACATTAACATCATTTTATGTCAATGATATCAATATGCCAGAAGATGATAATGCTGTTAAACAGTTGAAAAAGGCACTGGCAAAAAGAGCAGAAATGGATATTGTTGGATATAGCTACCAACAGGAAAGGTCTTTTGATACTCTTGAGGGTGCAGCATCAAATTCTGATTCTATGCAAGGTGGTTTTATAGGTGCTGGCATTGGACTGGGAATGGGTGTAGGTGTAGGAGGCGCTATTGGACAGCAATTTGGTGGATTAACGCAAAATCTTAATACACAAGAAACTAAAATTTGCTCTAAATGTAATTCTGCCATTGATAAAAATGCACGCTTTTGTAATTATTGTGGCTTTGATACAGAAAGTAAAAATGTGGAACATAATGTTATTAAATGTTCATCTTGTGGAACTGAGCTGAAAACAGACTCAAAATTTTGTATGGAATGTGGCAAAAAATATAATCCATGTATACAATGCAAAACAGATATTCCTGATGGAGCAACAGTTTGTCCATCTTGTGGGACAGCAGTGCCTAAACCATGTCCTAATTGTGGTAAGCTATTGCCTGCTAATAGCAAATTCTGTCCAGAATGTGGGCATTTAATGATTAAAAAATGTCCGAAATGTGGAAAGCAACTCAACGATAATACAAAATTTTGTCCAGAGTGTGGAAATGCAGTAAGGTAGGTGATGATATGAAAAAAAATAACTCAATGACAATTTTATTTTGTGGATTAGCAACTATGATAATAACTTTTATGTTTTATCTCCTGATATTTAACAATATTTTTATTTTACCTATAAGATGGCTTTCACTTTTATTTTTGCTAATTGCAGAAGTAATTGGAGCAGTGAAGTCTTTGAAAGTTAATAGAAGTATTTTAAGTATAACAACAGTCGTCGTAAGTGCAATACATTTGCTAACAGTGTTGGTTCTGTCCGTTGTTTTTGTAAATGTATTACCTTTACTGGTTAAGCAGTATGTTTTGTTGAATTTAATTATATTAGCAATCGTTGCTATTATAGATATTTTACTTTTACATTTTGATGAAATAGTAAATAAGAGCAATCAAAAACATTCACATACTATACAAACCAAAAAATGAAAAATTTTAATCTAGGAGGATAAAAAATGAAAAAATTTGACTTGAAAATTTCTTTGATTATTGGAAAACTTCTTCATATAATAGGCAGTTGTTCTTATGCAATGGCAGTTTTAACTTTAATTATTTTTTTAGATGATGGTTTTGATTCCTTGGATACAGTAATAATTGTACTAGCATTCTTTATTGTAGTAGGTCTTGCGTTATGTAATGCTGCAAAAAAAATCAAAGTTAATGCAGACAATGTAAGACAATATGTCCCAATTATAGTCAATGGTAATGTTCGTAAATTAGATAATATTGCCGAAACTACTGGAAAACCATATGAAATTGTAAAATCAGATATCCAAAAAATTATTCAAAAAGGATATTTGAAGAATGCATATATTGACGAAAGTACTCATGAAATTGTATTGCCAGTTACTAAGGTATCAACCGTTGAAAATATCAGAAATAACGCAGCATCTGCTTCTAAAAAACTTGCTACAAGAGTTGTTGCCTGTCCTTGCTGTGGAGCAAACAATACAATAGATGAGAATAGCAGTGAATGTGAATATTGTGGCTCTTCTCTAAATTAAAATATAAAATTATATATAAAAATAAAAAAAGGAGATAAAATGAAATGGATACTACGACTTCTATAATAGCTTTTATAATATTCATAATTTGGATTATTGTCTTATTTGCATTATTAAAAAATCTATTTATTGCAGCGCTTTTAAGTCTTACAATGACTGGATTAACTCTTTATTTTTGGTGGTTACCCGCTGTAATTATTATAATTTTGGGATTGTTAATGACTAAAAAAACTTTCAATAATACACCACTTATAGGATGTATTATTTTGGCTATAATTATGGCTATGGCAGGAAAACAATTTACTAAGAAGATGGAAGAAAATAAAGCCGAAGAGTCTTTAAATATTGAAGATTTAAAAGATTTGAAAGATTTTTATGATAAGTACAATGATTTGACAGAAGATACATATTATCAAGATGAAGAAGAAATAAAGAATAATACATCTAATTCTTGGAATTATACAGGGAACCAATTATTTGATGATGGGGAAATGTTAGAAGATTATGATTCTGAGTACATACTAGCAAATAGTGATTCTGAATATCTGACAATGGATGATTTAAGAGGTTTTTCAGCAAGTGATTGCAGACTGGCAAGAAATGAACTATACGCTAGATATGGGCGAAAATTTGATTCTAAAGATTTGCAAAACTATTTTAATTCATGCAGTTGGTATCATGGAGTAATAGAACCAGATGATTTTCAAGAGTCCATGTTAAATGATGTCGAGATTGCTAACAGAGATTTGATTATTAAATATGAGAAAAAAATGGGATACTGATAAATACAACATTCTGCTATTATGTAATTTGACTACCATAACAATTATGATTATAATAAAATCCTACTGTATGTAACCGACACACTATGGGTATATACTGTAATTGAGGAGAAACAAAATGATTGAAGTGGAGGAAACTGATATAGTGAGGATAAAGAGCAGTTTAGTAAAGGATATTATTTCAAAATTAATAAGTAAACTGGACAGTTAAAAGTTCTCTAT
>DESG01000134.1 GCA_002361175.1 Lachnoclostridium sp. UBA3320
GAAACACTTGTAGATTTATATAATTTGTTATCCAATAACATTTCTTATGAAGAGCGCAAAAAATTTTATTATAACACCGCTATTGTTAAGGAGGGATTTGAAATGGAAAGTTCTGTATCAACAATGGAATATGCTTTAGAATTGCAAATGAAAAACAAAGAAATAGCGCATAATTTAGAAATGGAACTACGTAATTTAGAAATAAAAACACATGAAAATGAAGAGTGGACACGCAATTTAGAGCTAAAAACACGTAATTTAGAGCTAAAAGCACATGATTTAAATATAAAAGAGCAGCAGTTAAAGGACAGGGAACAACAGGAAGAGCAAATAAAAGAGCAGGCAGTTGTGGAAGCAATTATTGAATTGGGCAGTGAAATAGGCTGGTCTGAAAGTGAGATTATACAAAAGATTACAAAAAAGTTAAAAATTACGCAGGAAAAAGCAAAATCTCTTTTTAATTTATTGATACAAGAAAAATGAATCTCGAATTTCTCATTGAAAAAAGTTGTATAGTTCTTACATCATGATTTTAACATTTTTGTATATAGTTTTATATCTTAGAAAGCAGAAAGCAGTTATAATAGCCTTAATTTAGAATTAAGGAGGTAACAGTATGAGAAAACTTTTACTCAAAGGTACAACAGTTGCAATAACAACTGCAATGTTAGCTACAATGGCAGTACCATCTGTCCCATTGCATGTGCAAGCAGCAACAAAACTATCTGTGTCAGACTGTGTTATTTCTAAAGGAGATAAACTTGACGTTGATATTGATGGTGAAGATGAAACAAGCGGAAAGTATAAGTCATCAGATAAGGTTGTTGTATCAGTCACAAAGGATGGTATTATAACTGCAAAAAAGGCAGGAAACTCTAAAATAACATGGAGAAAAGACGGTAAAACATACACCTGTAAAGTCAAAGTGGTAAAAGCACCTGTTCTAAGTAAATCTAAACTTAGCATTGAAACAGAACAGGAGAAAAAAGTATCTGTAAAACAATATGGCAATAATAGTTTAAAAGTAAAATGGTCTTCATCAGATAACAAAATTGCAAAAGTAAGCAATGGAAAGATTACAGGTATATCTGAAGGAAGCGCAACAATTAAAGCTAAAATAAAAGGATACAAAAAGGTGTGGACAAAAAAAGTGGAAGTATTAGTAAAAGAAGCCAGCAGTAAACCATCTGCAGAGCCAGAAGCAACAGAATCACCAGCAGTAGCAGAAACACATAAAGGTTATACACTTAAATGGAATGAACAGTTTAACAACACCTCTCTTAACAGGGATGACTGGAATGTTGAGTTACATGAGCCAGGCTGGGTAAATAATGAACTTCAGGAATATGTGGATTCAGACAAAAATATTTATATCAAAGATGGCAAGCTTGTATTAAAGCCTGTAAAGATTGTTGATAAAGATGGAAATGTGTCATATACATCAGGCAGAGTAAATACACAAAACAAGCATAACTTTAAGTATGGTCTTTTTGAAGCAAGAGCAAAGGTTCCAGCAGGACAGGGATTTTTGCCTGCATTCTGGATGATGCCTGCTGATGAAAACCTTTATGGACAGTGGCCAAGATGTGGTGAAATTGATATTATGGAAGTACTTGGACATGAAACCAGTACTTCATATGGTACAATACACTATGGCAATCCGCACAGTGAAAGCCAAGGCAAATATACACTGGAAAAAGGAAATTTTTCAGATGAATACCATACATTCAGTGTAGAGTGGGAGCCAGGAAAAATAAATTGGTATGTAGATGGCATACTTATTCATACAGAAAATGACTGGTATTCTGCAACTGAAGGTCAAGGAGAAATTACATATCCTGCCCCATTTGACCAGCCATTTTATATTATATTAAACCTTGCTGTAGGTGGTAATTGGCCAGGAAATCCTGATGAAACCACTGACATTGACAAAGCAGCTTTTATGATTGACTATGTAAAGGTATATCAAAAAGACAGTTATAATGAAGATGTAGAAAAGCCAGAGAAAGAAGTTATATTAAGAGAACCTGATAAAAATGGGAATTATATAAACAATGGAAACTTCCAAACAACAGAAAGCTTGACAGACGAAAAAGACTGGACTTTTTTAACAACACTTGGCGGAGAGGCAACAGCAGAAATTAAAGATGGGCAGATTTCAGTTAATACTATTAATGAGGGAACTGTTGATTACAGTGTACAGCTTGTACAGCCTGATATTCCAATGAAAAAAGGTGCAACATATAAGGTAAAATTTGATGCATATGCTGATGCAGCAAGGACAATGAAGGTAGATGTTTCAGCACCAGACAGAGGTTACAAACGTTATCTTGAAGACACAACAGTAGAATTGACTACTACAAATAAAACTTATGAATATGAATTTAAGATGACGGATAAAGATGATGCGAACGGAAGATTGGAATATAATCTTGGTGCTGCTGGTTCTACAGCTAGTGTACACATAAGTAATGTTTCAATTATAAAATTATCTGAAAGTACAGGTGAAATAGAAGAAAAGACGGTACTTGCTGATGGAAATTATGTCTATAACGGAAGTTTCCAAGAAGGAAAAGACCGAAAAGAATACTGGGACATTGACAATAAAGCAGGGGCAGAAGTTTCTGTAACCAATACAGATAATATCAGAAGATTAAAGGTCATTGCACCAGAGGGCACATCAACAGATAAACCAGTATTTGTTTCACAGAGTGGGCTTGCATTGTCAGAAAACAATAAATATGCACTGAGTTTTAAAGCAGAAGGTGAAACTTCAAAAAGCATAAGTGTAACTGTTGCGGGAAAGGAATTTAAGACAGAACTTTCGGGAGCAGAAAATAACTATTCCTTTAAATTTGAAACAGGAGCTTCATTAACAGGCAAAGATATTGTTTTTAGGTTTGATAAGTCTGGCACATACTATCTTGATGATGTACGTATTGTAGAAGATAGTTTGATTAAAAATGGCAGTTTTAATGCAGGTCTTTCAGGATATGAAGTATATGTAGACAGTAGTGCAGATGCATCATGTGTTGTAGACAGTCTTACAGAAAATAATGCAGCAGATTTTACAATAAATAACACAGGGGATGCTGCTTGGAAAATTCAGTTAAAACAGAATAATATTGAACTTGAAAAAGACCAGTGGTATAAACTCTCATTTGATGCTAAATCAAGTATTGCAAGAAAAATTATGTTTGCCATACAAAGAGATGGCAGTAGTGATGACGACTGGACGCCTTATTCTGGTGAAAAGGTTATAGAACTTGGCAGTGATTATAAGACATATGATATTGTGTTCCAGATGAAGAACAATACAGATTTAAAATCTGTATTAAGTATATCAATAGGTGCTGTTGCTGATACACAGATTACAGAGAAACACCGTATCTGTATTGACAATATCAGCCTTGAAAAGACTAACGCTCCAGCATAATATGATAATTGTGAACTACCATGAAGCTAAATACTTCGTAGCTTCCTAGTCAATATACGTAACCGTACAAGTTTATCTAGGCTATTCGGACTGTTCCAGTCCCATAACGTTATATTATACATTTGTTAATTTTGCAGGTCACATTCATCCACTAAGCTAAAGACTTAGTGGATGAATGTGATATTTTTTCTAAAAATGAAAATTCCATAACCACCTCTCCTTGGATTTAATAAAATTATTATAACATAGGAACACCAGTGATAATAAGGGCATTTTTAAAAGATACTGCAATTATCCTATAATATGTAGAAATGTTTATGTTTGGTTACTTCACTTATTTATAAAATTAAAGATATTTGAATATTATGCCGAAGTAATTATTAGAAATTTGTTATACAATAACATCAGATTGACCGGGAAAGGTACAGTAAAGGTGGATAGGTCTATGAATGTAAACAGTATTATGTACCAGTCAAGCAACACTACTGGTATGGGAAATATGTCAAATAACAGCCCATTTTTGTCTATTGGCAGCAAAGGGCAGATTGTTGAAGGTGTAATATCTAAAGTATCAGATAAAATTTCCATTAACTTTAATGGAGTTGAGGTATCAGTTCCTCATTCTGCAGTACGTGATGCCACGGAGGGCGAAACAAGAAAATTTCAAATCATGGATGTATCGAAAGACAATATTGTACTGAAAGAGGCTACAACAGCACGCAGCCAGAATACTACTAGAACAATGGTAAATACAAAAGCACCTAGTAATGCAGGTATGAGCAGCAGCCATTTAAGCGAGAGTGCGCAAGTTGCTGCCGGAGAGCAGGAAGCTGCTAAGAATATAGCTATCCTTACTGGAGAAGACTATGAAAATATCGAGAAAGAAGAAGGTGCTGTAGATGATGGCGAAGAATTTACAAGCCTTGAGCGTGCAGTTGAAAGAGTAAAGGAATATAAAGAATGGGAAACAAATTGTCAAGAAAGTAATGAAGAGCTTTGTAAAGAGCTTGAAGAAGGTCTTGAAAATATCCAAAAACATGGATTTTTAGACCAGAAAAGCGAATCTGAAATAGCGCAAATTTTGCGTGATGCAGATATTCCTGCTACTCTTGAAAACATATCAAAAGTAGTTGCAGCACTTAAAATGAGCCAGATGGCAAATATAATGTCTGATAATGCAAGGGCATATATAATCGGCAATGATATGTCTCCTACTATTAAAAATATTTATCATGGGCATTATTCAGGTAGCAATGCATTTGATGGGTCTGTATATGATAGTGAAGCATGGAATGCACTTGAAGGGCAAATTAAAGATATAATTGTTTCAACAGGTCTTGACACAGGTACAGCAGTGGAAGATGCAAAGTGGCTTTTTGCCAATGACCTTCCTCTTACAGTGGAAAATCTTAAAACGCTTGATGTGCTGCGTGATATTAAGGAAAATATGACGCTTGATAAGACTCTTATGCAGATTGTACAGGCAATGTCTGCTGGCAATGAGGCAGAAGATGCGCTTCTTGACACATCTAAGTTTATAATAGCAAGAGATATTATTAATGATTTTCAATCTATTACAGATGGGGATATACGACTTGCTTTAAATATGGCAGGAAGCACTAGCATGGCAGATAGCTCTTCTGGCATGGCAGATGAGCTTACCCTTGAACTTATAAATAAGGCAAAGAAAGGGAATGAAAATAGAGAGGATATTGGCAAGGCTGTTATACCTAGCGTTATTACAGATGGTATGACTGAGCAAGATATACAGGCAGTTACAGCTAAAAGGCATATAGCAGAAATTTGTCTTAAAATGACAGTTCAGTCAGTGTCACTTATGGCTGAAAAGGGAATAAATATTGAAACTGCACCTCTTGAAGATATTGTAAAAGAATTAAGAGATATAGAAAATTCTTATTATATGGCACGTTTTGGTGCGTCTGGTGATATAACTGAAAAAGAACTTGGGATTATGCAGGAAGCCCTGCAAAAGACTTCAGATATAGCTAATGCACCAGTATCATTAATCGGCGTTGGCGTAAAGCAGATGAATCTTTTGTCATTTAATGAACTTCATGCTGCGGCTGTTAGTGAAACATCACAAAGACATCAGTTTCTTGAAATCTATGAGAAAGTTGCAACAGAGCCTGGTGAAAAGTATGGTGATTCCTTTGAAAAGGCATTTCAAAAAAGTGTTGTTAGTATCTTAGATAATCTTGGGCTTGAAGATACACAGGCGAATGAAAGGGCAGTAAGAATCCTTGGACATAACAGTATGGAGATTACAGAAGACAATATAAATGCTGTCAAGGATTATGACGCTTCACTTAACAGAGTTATAGATAATATGAAACCGTCTGTTGTGCTTGATATGATAAGAAATGGCGGCAATCCTCTTGATAAGACAATTAGGGAACTGGATACAGAACTTTCAGAGATTGCAGCAAAGAAAGATATTTCATCAGAGGAAAAGTATAGTAGATATTTGTGGCAGCTTGAGAGGAGTAATGCTATAACAGAGCAAGAAAGAGAAGGCTATATAGGTGTATACAGACTTCTTAATAATATAGAAAAGACTGACGGCGCAGCGATAGGGGCTGTTATGCAAAGTAAGAAAGAAATGACGCTTGGCAATCTGCTTACCGCTGTAAGGAGTGTTCACAAAAGCATTAATATAAAGGCAGACAGCAGTCTTGGAGGTCTTGACAGCTTGGTATACCAGAGTAAATCTATTACAGCACAGATTAGCAATGGTTTTAATTCGGAACAAAATAAAGACAATAAAAACAGACAGGATGGCAGCAGATACTATGAAGGTCTTGTTGCCAAAGCTATTGACAATATCACTCCTGATAGTGTAAATGAACTTTCCGATGGTGATATGGAAAAATTGCTTAACACTTCACTTGAAAAGTTTGCAGAAGAGATGAAGTATTCATCAGCAGGAAAGCAGTTAGTACAAGAATACTATGAAAAACAGGCAGAAGAAGTACGTGAAATAATAAATAACCGTGCTGCTGCTGAAGAATATCTTAAAGATTTGCAGATACCTGTTACAGTTGCTGCTTTAGGTGCAGCAGAACATATGCTTGAAGAGGGTTATAGTCCTGTAAAAGACTGCTATAACAGAAGGAATATTTTAAGAGATAAAGACAAAGAAGAATTTGAAAAAATAGCGGACAACATGACAGATGCACTTGAATCAGAAGACAGTATGAAGAAAGAGTGTGAAAAAGCTGGCAGATATATGGAAGAAATTCTTGCAAGGTCTTATTCTGTGCCTGATATTTCATCTGATGAGCTTATGCAGCTTAAAATGCTTGGCAGAGGAATACAGCTAAATGGTATGATGGCTAATAGAAGAAGTTATGATATACCTATAGTTACAGGAGATACTGTTACAAATATGAATGTAACTATTTTAACTGGCTCTGCTGATAAGGGACGAGTACAGGTTTATATAGATAATACTAAAGATTCGAATGACATTAATACTATGAGTATATCAGCAGAATTTAAAATGTCAGGCAGTGAATTAAAAGGTCTTATAATATGTGGCAACAGAGAGAATTATGAAACTTTAAGAAAACATAATGCTGATTTGGAACAATCTTTTAAAAATGCAGGTTTTATAGTAAAAAATATTTCATACAGTATGGGTAATGTTTTACGTGGCAGTATAACTGGTAATGATTTACAAAATACTAGTGCAAAAGATTTATACAGAGCAGCAAAGATTACAGTAAAATATATTTCTAATATAGTTAAAAATAATAGTAATGAATCTTAAATAGAAAGGGTGATTTGTTGTATGAAAATTAATCACAATATTGCAGCACAGATTGCAAATGTAAATTTAAAGAAAGATGAGACCAGAGTGTCAAAGAGTCTTGAAAAATTAAGTTCAGGATATAAGATTACAAAAGCAGCTGATGATTCAGCAGGTCTTGCTATATCTAATAAGATGCGTACACAGATAAGGGCTTTAGACCAAGCTTCAAGAAATTCAGAGGATGGTCAGTCTATTGTACAGACTGCTGATGGAGCTTTAAATGAGGTTATGTCTATACTGCACCGCATTCGTGAGCTTGGTGTACAGAATGCCAATGATACATATACACTTGAAGACCGTGCTGCTTCACAAGCTGAGATAGACCAGTTACTTGACGAAGTAGACCGTATTTCAAGCACTACAGAATTTAATGGCAAGTCACTTCTTGACGGTTCATCATCAAGGACAATAACAAGCAATGTAGATGGCGTTATTGCAATGAAAGCATCAATGGAAGTTCCAAAAGGAACATATCAGTTTGAAATAACAGAAGCAGCTCAACCTGCCAAAGTTGAAGACTTCTCATATACATTGCCTTCAAGTGGCACTAGTCAATTAGTTATAAATGGCACTTCTATAGAGTTGTCTGCATCTGATTCAGAAGAGAGTGCTGGAGAAAAGATTGTTGATGCATGCAGCAAGATGGATATTGATGTTGAAATTAGTGGTACTTCACTTAATCTTACAACAAGAGCAACTGGAAGCAATCAGAGAATAATTATAAGTCAGGGAGGTGCATCTGATGCAAAAATTGGAACAGATGCACAGTTGACATTAGCACAAAATGATGAAGGTGTAGAAGGGGGATTTTCAGAAAATGCCAAAGTTTCAGCTAATGGAAGTCAGGTTACTATAAAAGATAATGGTGGTTTTGAAATGCTTCTTGAAATACCAGATACTAATCCAGCAGGAGGCGACCTAGCAGACACTAATGTTACATTAGAAGTATATGAAGCAGGATATATGGGTATGCAGATAGGAGCGAATGAGTTCCAAGTATTAAATATGAATTTTGATGAAATATCATGTAATACTCTTTCACTGCGTGATGGCAATGGGCAAAATCTTATAAATGTATGTTCTCAGTATGGTGCGGGACAGACTATTGCAGCACTTGATGTAGCTATTCAAAGAGTTTCTGCAGCACGTTCAGAACTTGGCGCTTATCAGAATCGTCTTGAAGATACGGTATCAAGTCTTGATGTAGCAGTTTATAATGTGACTAATTCAATGTCACGTATTATAGATACTGATATGGCAGAGGAAATGACACAGTATACGCAGCTTACAGTGTTACAGCAAGCAGCTACATCTATGCTTTCACAAGCTAATAATAAGCCACAGGAAATCATGAATCTCTTACAGGGAATGTAATCAGAAAGGGAATTGTAATTATTTATGGATAAAGAGCAGATAAGGGAATATACAGCTCGTATTGCACAGGCAAACAAAAGCGAGCTTGTAAATATAGTATATGAGCTTTTTGCATATAGTATGGATATGGCAGCAAATGCATTTGATGCAGGCGATAGGGATATAGCTGTAAAACACCTGAAAAAAGCTCAAGAATGTGTCTGTGAACTAAAGAGGAATTTAAATTTTAATTATGAAATTTCATATAATCTTGCAAGTCTTTATAGATATGTGCATGAACAGATTATAGCATCTATTACAAGACGTGTACCTGTAAACTTTGATGAGATTAATAAAGTTATGAATGCGCTGCAAAATGCATTTATAGAAGTATCAAAACAAGATATGTCTAGTGCAGTTATGCAAAACACTCAGCAAGTGTATGCAGGGCTTACATATGGCAAAGGAAAGTTAAATGAAGTATTTATGAATAGAAATGAACATTCAAGAGGTTTTGTGGTCTGACTACAGCAATCGCTTAAATAAAAGCGCAGTGGTGCATAGAATCCCATATTTTGGAATTTTATGCACCAATTTATTTTTTTAGATTTCTATAAATTCTAAGCGATTGCTCCATTATTACTTGCTTTGTACTATTTGATAAGTTATACTTAATTATAAACAAAGAACAGGGGAATAGTGTATGGATAGTTTTGTAGGGCGTTCACAAGATATATCTGTTATAAATGGACGCCGTCGTAAGATATTGATATTTGTACTAATATGCATTGCCTGTGTAATTACAGCAGGTGGGATATTTTTCCTGCTTTTACATTCATTTATGAATAGACAATACACATCATATGAAGTATTAAATGAAACAGAAATAACAGAAAACAGTTTTGCTAGATATAAGTCGTATAACAATAAAATATTAAGATACAGCCGTGATGGAGTGTCAGTGCTTGATGCGTCAGGAAATACTATATGGAATGGGAGTTATAACATGGTTTCACCAGCTGTTGATATCTGTGGAAAGTATATTGTTGTTGCAGATATAGGTGAAAAATCCCTTTTTGTATATAGTGGTGAAGGGCAAGGAAGAGAAATTACGACAGATTATCCAATAGTACAAGCATGTGTTTCAGAACATGGAATAGTAGCAGCTTTGCTTGAACAGTCAGGTTCTAACATAATAAATATTTATGACCCATATGATGTCTCTAATAAGTTGCTTGTTGAGATACCTACTAATGTTGACGATGGATATCCGATATGTATAGATATTTCACCAGAAGGCACTAATCTAGTGGCAGCATATGTATGTGTGACAAGTGGAAAAATTCAGAGCCGTGTGGCTTTCTATGACTTTACAGATGTTGGTCAAAACACAAATTGCCTTGTTGGTGCAAAAAATTACGATGAAATTGTAATTTCAGATGTGAGATTTCTTGGCAGCAATAATATATGTATATTTACTGATAATGGTTTTAGTATATGGCAAAATCCAAAACAGCCAAAAGAGGCTTATTCTCAAACTTATGATACTAAGATAAAAAGTGCACTTTGTAATAACAAATATGTTGGTATGATTATCGAAAATAACAATACAGACAATGCATATCAGATGGAAATATACGATATGGAAGGTCAAAAAGTACTAGATGTAGGAATAAATGGAGAGTATACTACAGCAAGGATGTATGATAATAATGAAATTTTTTTAAATTCAGCATCACAGTGCAAAATAATGCGTTTAAATGGTGTAGAAAAATTATCATGTAATGTGGAGGGCAAGGTTTTAGAATTTTTTCCAGCAAGCAACATAAATAGATATTATTTTGTTATGGAGAACAAAATTCAAGAAATAAAGATAAAAAGTTGATTACATTGGCTGAAATTTTTGACAGTCAAAGTAATTTCCACCTGTGCGGTTGAAATCGTACTAGTTGACACGCAGTGACAACATCTCTTATAATATTACAATAAAGAAATGGCTGAATATGATGATTCGAATATCTGATATTCAGCCATATGAGCAGGAGGTAATATTGATATGAAAAGTATTCGAACCAAAATCACCTTAAGTCTTATTCTGACGGTTCTGATTGGACTGGTCACATCTGGATATTTAAGTATTATGTTAAACTATAACAATACGATGTTAACTGTGGAGCGGATGATGAGTCAGACAGCAGTCTTGGCAGCAGGACGTGCCCAGCAGGAGCTGGAAATATATAAGAATGTTGTTATGGAGGTGGGATGTATTCCGCAGTTGTCCGATTCGGAAGTGTCGGTGGAAGAAAAAAAGGCGATCATAGACGGACGCGTTTCCATGCATGACTTCCAGCGAGGAAATATTATCGGTACGGATGGTATCAGTATTTTTGACGGAAAGGATTACTCAGACCGTGAATATGTACGGCAAGCAATGCAGGGAAATGTTTTTGTATCTGAGCCGCTGATCAGCAAAATTACAGGAGAATTGTCCATTATGGTTGCGGCACCTTTATATTCCGAGGGAAACAATGGGAAATCCATTGTCGGTGTTGTATATTTTGTCCCGCATGAAACCTTTTTGAATGATATTGTGTCAGCTATTCAGATTGGTGAAAACAGCAGGGCATACATAATTAATAAGTCTGGCGACACGATTGCTGATATTACG
>DESG01000115.1:0-22356 GCA_002361175.1 Lachnoclostridium sp. UBA3320
CATACGGATTATTACATGCTTACCAATATTGGACAAATACTTGTCGCAATGGCAGTGTTACAAAGCAAAATGCTTCTGTACTATTTGCCGTTTCTGTTAATAGCTGGTGTTGTGGCAGGAATGGTAGTAGGTATAGTTGGCGCCATATTGGTAAAAAGATTAAGATATACAGATACAAATATGTAAAAAGTAAAAAGGCGTTAGGTAACATATTATAATTACTTAATGCCTTTTTTGTTTTTTATGTCATATGTATTAAGTTTCATTTTTTAAATCAAAATTCATTCCTGTAACACTTGCAGCATCTGCACCTTTAAAACTTTTTCCATAAGGATTTTCTTCGTTATACTTAATCTGAGTTCTTGTCTCACCACCAGATACATAACTTCTGCCGCATTCAGGACATATAGAAGTTTTAATGCGCACACTTGCTTGTACAACTTCACCATTTTTATTAGCAGCTTCTTTATATGCATTGCCAACGTGTTCCTGTTCATGTGCCATTACTGCAGATGCAGCAGATTCTGGTGAAATATGCGCTGGTGATTTAAAAGACACCATTTCATCAGAACCATCTTGATATTTTCTGTTCGCACATGTTTCACATTCTATTTTGCCAGAACGTACCATTTGTTTGATAGTAGCTTTGTCATATCCATAATCTTGTGCCTGTGATACTGTATGTGGTACAGATTGTGGTATATTAATATTACTTATTCCGCTTATTTGCATAAATTAATCATTCCTTTCATATCAATCTACAATAATTTTAAATATTACAGGATATTTAGATTGCACCTTTTTAGTTTTAATATGCAAACCTTTTTCACTGCGGCAAAATGTTGGCTTTTCATCAAACCCTAACACTTCAACGTCTTTTATAATACCGTGGAATAATGGAAGGTGGCTTGCATCTGCTTCTTTTAAACGCTGTATGGTGACTTCTCCGTTTTCTGGATATTTTAAAACTGCCGCATACAGATAACCATTATTTACAGTAAAGCGAATATCCTCTGAGGTGTAATTCTTCTCTGAGCCATCAGCAAATTGCCCTTCTTGAATTTTTGTTGGTCCTTCTGAGGAATATCTCCATATATTAGCTTTATAAATTGCTTCACCATTTACTTTAAGCCATTTTCCTATTTCAAGTAAAATGTTTTTATCCTCATCAGGGATTGTGCCATCTGCTTTTGGACCGATATTTAAAAGCAGTCTGCCGTTTTTACTTACAATATCAACAAGGTCGCAAATAATTTCGCTTACTTCTTTATAGTTATTATTTTTAGTATAACACCATGAATTTCTCGCAACTGCTGTATCAGTCTGCCATATAAATGGCTTTGCCTCAGCAAATTGACCACGCTCTATATCAACTACTGCAGTGCCAAACATAAATGCATCATGTTTGTAATTTATAACCCCTCCGCCCCACTTCCTAGCACAGTTATAATAGTATGCTGCAAATTTTTTTAGATATGGTTTTATTGCACTATGCTGAATCCACCAATCGAAATATACAATTTTCGGCTGAAATCTGTCTACAATTTCACAGCAGCGCACAAGCCAATCTTCTAAAAATTCCTGCGATGGCGTTGGTTTGGAGAATAAATCATAATGACTTGGTTCAGGCATTGCAGGATAATAAAAATCACCGTACTTCTCATTATCAGTTATATCACTTTCAAATTCTCTGCCATGCCCCATAAAAAACCAATGCTCAGCCCTGTGAGATGACGCACCATTTATAATACCGCACTTTTTAGCTTCCTCCGATAATTCACCTATAATATCTCTTTTTGGTCCCATTTCATATGCGTTCCATTTTGATACATCGCTTTTATACATTTGGAAACCATCATGGTGCTCTGCAACAGGAACAATATACTGCGCTCCTGCTGTTTTAAATAAATCAACCCATTCTTTAGCATTAAACTTCTCTGCTTTAAACATAGGAATAAAATTCTTATATCCAAAATCTTTGTGAACTCCATATGTTTTTATATGATGTTCGTATTCTTTAGAGCCTTGTATGTACATATTTCTTGAATACCATTCGTTGCCAAATGCAGGAACAGAATAAAGACCCCAGTGAATAAAAATTCCAAATTTGCTGTCTTTATACCAATCTGGCACACGATACTGTGACAGTGATTGCCATGTGTCCTTAAATTGTCCATTTTTTATGGTTTCATCTATTTTTTTCAAGTATTCTTTAACCAGCTTCATAAAATTTCCTTTCTTTTTCTAAGTCTTAAAATAATTATATTATTATTAAAATAGTAATATTGCAGAGCAGTGTTGTCAAGAGCAAAATAAAAATGGTTTTATTCTTTAATTACAGTACAAATACCAGAATTTGAGTGTACTTTTTTGTCTGATTGTGTGTGTTCCTCAAACTCTTGTTGGCTATACTTTTTAATTCCTGTCAGAGTTCCGTTTCCAGAGCTATTAAGATTTGCAAAATCACGAACTGTATAGATATCTATTGTTCCGCCATTTGCACTTTCAAAAGTACGCATTGTACCTTTAAATTTGCCACCTGTTAGACTTTCTCCATTGGAAGTTAAGATATCTCTGAAAAAGCGAACTTTTTCATCATGTAAATACCACTGGTCATTTTTTGCGTCATAAGTGACATCAAAGGCTTCATATTCCTTAGCCACAGCTTGACGTTCTTTTGTAGAAATTGGTTCATCGTTTTTGGCAGTCATTTGAGCAGGTGGATTTTTAAGTGCTTCTACATCTCTGGAAGCAAACTCTTCTTTTGTAAATTCTTTTATCCCGACTAATTTTCCACTGGGGTCAAAAGAGCCATCATTAGAACGGACAAAACTACTTAGGTCACGGACAGCATAGACATCTACCACACCATTTTCATTGAAAAAATCATTTCCTACTTGCCCTACATCTGGAATCGTATAGTAGTCCTCGAAATATCGTACTAACTTGCCATTATACGTAAGTTCATTTTTACTGGCATTATATGCCAATCCAAATTGCTTATAAGGTTTAAAGATTTCCTTATAAGTGATTTCGCTGTCTTCTTTGCCATCCCATTCAGCAAGATAGGTAATATTAGCAGTTTGTGCTGCTTTTATACTACATACAGTTAAGCCTCCTACAATCAATATACCACAAATAGCAGATACAAAATATTTTTGTTTTTTCATAAAACATCCTTCCTTTCTTTGAATATATCTAAATGATAACAGTTTTCTTTGTGATATATTTGTGATTTGTTTGTGATTTATGTGTAGTTACAAAATGGCAATTCAAAGAAAAATTTAACACCGTTTTCTGTATTACAGACATTACAGTAACTATTATGTTGTTGTAAAATTTTTTGTACAATATAAAGCCCTAGACCACTTCCTCCAGTTTGGCGGCTGCGTGCTGTGTCAATTCTATAAAAAGCTTCAAATAGTTTGGGAATCGTTTCCTCTTGAATATGTGTACCGCTATTTTCTATGGAAAATAAATAATTATCTTGCTGTTTTTTAACTATAATATAAACTACGGCTTCTTTAGGAGAGTATTTTATGGCATTGCCAATTAAATTTGAAAACACTTTTTCCATAAGGAGCTTATTTGCATTTATTATAACTGGTGTCAAAAAATCAGAACTTATCTGCAACTCTTTACTTACTATTAAATCTTCTGTATCAGCTAGATACTTTTTTATTAGAGGAATACAATCAAACTTCTCTGTTTTAAAGTCAGAATTGGGTGTCTGTAATCTTGAAATTGTCAACAGGTCATATACCATAGATTCAAGAGTTTGTGTGACACCAAGCGATCGCAAAAGGTATTTTTCCCTGTCTTTATATACTCCTATTCCAAGTAGCATACCCTCTAACTGTCCTTTAATAATAGTAATAGGTGTTTTTAGTTCATGCGATGCAGCAGAGAAAAAATCTATTTGTGCCTGTTCTAATGCTTTTTCATGTTTAATATCAGCTTTAAGTTTTGTATTTGCTTTTTTTAAATCATTTAATGCGGTCTGTAAATTCTTAGACAGCATGTTAAGGCTTTTTTCCAAAATTCCAAGCTCATCTATTCGCCGTTCATTCACTTGCCACTCTAAATGTAAATCAGACATTTGCTCTGATACACGGCTAATTTCTAATACTGGTTTTGTAATTATTACAGAATAAAACCATGAAACAGCGAGGGAAATAATTAAAATTAAAATTAACAACAGTGGAAATACATTCAAGAAAGATTGTCGCAGCTGGATAATTTGTCCTGCTTTACCATAGACAATAAGCATATAACGTTGTTTGCTATCTGAAAAAGAGAAATAGTAATGGTTCGACAGGATGGGGCTATTTTCTTCATAATCGTATTCCGCAACGCTTTCTTCTGCAACATTTGCAATATATTCGTTATGAACCTGTTCTGAAGGTAGCGAGATCAAGCTGCCATTTTCATTATATAATTCAATAGAATTTATTTCCATGTTTTGAAAAAACTGGTCAAATAAACCTCCACTATCCGCAAAAGTCACTTTCTCTAACTCAGCAATAAAACTTTTTGTCTGTTCATCTAAAAATGTGTTTAATCTATTAGAATAGGTCTGCGGCATAAGCCAAGCCAACAAGCCAAACACTAACAACGATATACATAACAGCATAATTGATGTAATAATACAAACTTTTGCAGACAGGCTACTTCTAATTTTCTTTATCAATTTTATATCCCACTCCTCTAATTGTCTGGATAAAGTCAATCTGTAACTTCTTTCTTAAATTTTTGATATGTGTATCAACAACACGCTCATCTCCATAAAAATCATACTGCCACAATTTATTTAACAGGTTTTGTCGTGTCATTACTCGCCCTTGGTGCATAAGAAGTTCCCGAAGCACTTCAAATTCACGCTGCGTTAGTTCATAACTATTTCCATCTATAGTTGCAGTATAACCATCCAAATCCAAAGTAAGATTTTGGTAACAGATTTTTTGATTCTCGCCTTTTTGTCCGTTGCTGCGTCTTAAAACAGCAGCTATTTTTCTTACCAAAACAGGCATTGAAAAGGGCTTAGTGATATAATCATCAACCTGCAAATCCAGCCCTCTTATCTGTTCTTTTTCACCATTTAATGCAGTCAGCATAATAATTGGAATCTGTGATTTTCTACGTATCAATTCACAGACTGAAAAACCATCAATTTTGGGGAGCATAACATCTAACAGTATCAAATCAAATTGTTTTTCTGAAAAAATGCTAATAGCTTGTGCACCATCATTTGCAACAGCTACTTCATAACCAGCTTCCTGTAAAAAATTTTGTAAAAGCTCCCTAATATCAAAGTCGTCCTCGACAACTAAAATTTTTTGCATTATACCACCTCCACAGTAAGTATAGCATAATATTTTGTGATTAAAGTGTAGATTTTAATATTTTTAGAATCTTTTTAACTCTGAATATTATAATTAAAAATATTAGATACTTTTTGTAGCAAAATCGCTGATAATATGCTAAAATCAAAAAGTAGAGATAAAAACACAGCGTAAGTGATAAGAGATAGTGAGTAACTGAGAACAAATGGTATTTTTCTTCCATTATTTGTATATTATATATAATGGAGGAATACAACATGAATGAAAGGATAGAATACGTGAAAATACGGTGGATAGAATTTGAAAATTTGAAGACAGGTCTTCAAATTGAAAGGATAAATTTTAACAAAGATATTACCTTATTAGTCGGATTATCTGGTGTGGGAAAAACGCAAATTCTTAATGTGGTGGAATATTCATTGAACCTTGCGGTTGATAAGAATATAATTTTACATCCTTATCGTGTTGGAATAGGCATTTTAATTGATAACAATGAGTATGAATGGTTTTATGAAATTAATGAGATAAATAAAAATGAATTAATCATCAATGGAGAAAGCGGGTATGAATTTTCATTTGAAAAACTTTTGTGTAATGGAAAAATTATTTTTGAAAGAAAGAATGAAAAGGTAAGTATAATTGGATATGATAAAGTTCCACAGCCAAAAAAAGATGAAAGTTTAATTTTGCAGTATTCGGAAGATGAAAATTTTGAAATTCTGATTTCTGGAATTCGTAAATTGTATTCTGTAGAAATTGAATTAGCAATTAGAGGAGGAATTCAAAGTAAGAGTTTTAACCGTTTAAAATTTAAAGTGATAGATACAATTAAAAATGAAAAAAATGTAGAATTTAAAATATTTAGCCATCTTCCAGTAGCATTAAAATTGTATATTGCAAAAAGATATTATTCCGAGTTATATATTAAAATTTTTGATGCCGTGAAGGAATTATTTACTGAAATCGAAGACATAGATGTAGAGGAAGATAGTATAAGAGAAATATATTTAGTATCTATTCAGGTATATGGCAAAAGATTATTACAACATGATATTTCAAATGGAATGTTAAAAACCATATATTACATTGTTGAATTGTTTACAATGTCCAAAGATTCTCTAGTGCTAATTGATGAATTTGAAAATGGTTTAGGAGTGAATTGTATTGATTTGCTTTCTGAAATGATGTTATCAGAACGAAATGACCTTCAATTTATTATAACTAGTCATCATCCTAAAATTATTAATGCTATTGATAAGGATAAATGGAGAATTATTGATAGAGATAATTGCATAGTAAAAAATAATGGTAGTTTTGACTATGGAATAGGAAATAGTCAACATGATGCCTATTTCAATTTGATAAATAGATGGGAATTTGAGGGGAAGATATGAATTTTTACTTTTTATTAGAAGACGAAAAGTCTTTTCTAAAGGTACTGCCTTTATGGCTTGAGTATATGAATTTTGATTGTAAACGGGTTGCGGATATACAAGAGGTACAGGAAAATAATTATGTTTTGCAAAGTGGACAAGGAGTTACTCAATTAGTTACTAAAGTTCTTTTTGACACAATAGATACTATTTTATTGAATCCAGACAAAATTGATAAATTAGTAATAATTTTAGATGCTGAGGAGTTGGATGCTGAAGATAGAAAACAATTAGTAAATGAGCAAATTAGTAAACATTATGAGGTTGAAAAAATAAATTTTGATATAATGGTATTAGTCTGCAATCACTGTTTTGAAACATGGTTATTGGGTTGTAAAGGATTGTACCCAATAGAAGAAGTTAATAAAACCTCCGATTTTTACCAATATTATAAGCATTATAATATTGAAGCAAATGACCCTGAAGAAATGATACCGCCAGAGGGCAACGAAGAGACTATTGCGAAATATCATTTTCATTATCTTCATGAATTATTGCGGTATAAGAAAATTAGATATTCTAAAAACAGACCCCAAAATGTAGCAACAGAAAAATATTTTAAAGGAATAGTCAAAAGAATAGCGATAACAGAACACTTAAAGTCGTTTAAAATATTTTACGATTTTGTTTCTTGTGTAAAAAGATAGAAATTTTAAATGTTTGACTTATCTAGTGTTTTGGTGTAAAATTCTAACAAAATATAGCCGTATATTCGGCGAGATAAAACTATGGAGGAAAAAGATGGATAGAAAATTAAGAGTTGGTATCCTTGGTGGTACTGGAATGGTAGGACAGAGGTTTATTTCATTATTAGAAAATCACCCATGGTTTGAAACAGTTACTATAGCTGCCAGTCCACGTAGTGCTGGGAAAAGATACGAAGAAGCAGTTAATGGACGATGGAAAATGACAACACCAATGCCAGAGGCTGTTAAAAATATTGTTGTCAAAGATGTCAGCGATGTTTATACTCTAGCCTCAGATGTTGACTTTGTTTTCAGTGCAGTAGATATGTCTAAAGATGAGATTAGAAAAATAGAAGAAGAGTACGCAAAGGCAGAGACACCAGTAGTTTCTAATAATAGCGCACACAGGTGGACGCCTGATGTACCTATGATAGTACCTGAGCTTAATCCACAGCATTTAGATGTTATAAGCAGTCAAAAGAAGCGCCTTGGTACAAAGAGAGGCTTTATCGTTGTAAAACCTAACTGCTCTATACAAAGCTATACTCCTGCGCTTCATGCGCTTAAAGAAGCTGGTTTTGAGGCAGAAACTGTAGTTGCGACAACTTATCAGGCAATTTCAGGAGCAGGCAAGACATTTAAAGACTGGCCTGAGATGGAGGGTAATGTAATACCGTTTATTGGAGGAGAAGAAGAGAAGAGCGAACAAGAACCGCTGCGCATATGGGGACATATTGAAAATGGCAGTATTGTAAAGGCAGAGGCACCTGTTATTACAACACAGTGCATACGTGTTCCTGTACTAGATGGACATACGGCAGCAGTATTTATGAGCTTTAAAGATGGCAATAAACCTTCCAAAGATGAAATTATAAAAATTTGGAGAGCATTTAAAGGACTTCCACAGGAATTAAATCTCCCTAGTGCACCAAAGAATTTTATACAGTATCTTGATGATGACAACCGTCCACAAGTAACACTTGATGTCAATTACGAAAATGGTTTTGGCATATCTCTTGGGCGTTTGCGTGAAGATGTAATATTTGATTATAAGTTTGTTGGTCTGTCACATAATACTATACGTGGTGCTGCTGGCGGTGGTGTGCTTACGGCTGAACTTCTTAAAGCAAAAGGATTTATATAATAATGGAGAAGAACATGGACAGATATTTGATTAAAGGAGGACATCTTATTGACCCTGCAAATGGCATTGATGGCAAGAGAGATATTTTAATATCTGATGGTAAAGTTATAAAAGTTTTAGAAAAGATAAATGAAAGTGACTCTATTGTAAATGATGTTAAGGTAATTGATGCTGTTGGCAAGGTTATTATGCCGGGCTTTGTTGATTTGCATGTGCATTTAAGAGAACCTGGTTTTGAATATAAGGAAACAATTATGACAGGTGCAATGGCAGCAGCAAGGGGCGGTGTTACTACTATCTGTCCGATGCCAAATACTAAACCTGTTATAGATTCTCCTGCGATGGTAAAAGATTTGCTTGACAGAGCAAAAGGAGCGCCTGTTAATATCCTGCCTATAGGTGCAATAACATTTGGACAAGAAGGCGTTGATATTACTGATATTGCGGGTATGAAAGAAGCTGGTGCTGTAGCAATTAGTGAAGATGGAAAATCTGTTATGAACTCTTGGCTGTTTTTACAGGCACTTCATGATGCAGCAGAAGTAGGAATGCCAGTTTTTTCGCACTGTGAGGATGAAAACCTTGTAGACGGCGGAGTTATGAATTATGGGGAAAAGTCAGAGGAACTTGGGCTGCCTGGCATAACTAATGCTGTTGAAGATGTAATCGTTGCAAGAGATATAATACTTGCTAAAGAAGCAGGCTGTAAGTTACATCTTTGCCACTGTTCTACAGCGGATAGTGCAACATTGGTGGAGATGGCGCATAAACAGGGACTTTCTGTCACTGCAGAAGTGTGTCCACACCATTTTACAATGTCAGATGATGAGATTACAGAAGATAATGGAAGATTTAAGATGAACCCTCCATTAAGAAGCAAAAAAGATGTTGACGCACTAAAGAATGCATTAAAGAATAATATAATTGAAGTTATTTCTACAGACCATGCACCACATAGTAGTGAAGAAAAAGCACAATCTATGCTTAAAGCACCATTTGGCATAGTTGGTCTTGAAACTTCATTTGCACTTGGATATACAGTACTTGTAAAAGGAGGGTATCTTACTTTATCACAACTTGTAGAAAAAATGAGTGTAAATCCTGCAAAGGTTATAAATATAGACAAGGGAAGTCTTTTAGAAGGCAAAATTGCTGACCTTGTTATTGCTGATATAGAAAAAAGTTATGTAATTGATAGCAGCAAGTTTGTTTCTAAAGGGAAAAATACGCCGTTTAATGGTAAAGAAGTATATGGCAGGATTGAAAAAACATTTGTAAATGGCAAAATAGTCTATGACTATTTAACTGATAGTGAGTAAAAGAGGAGTAAATAATTGATTAAAAGATTAATTGAAGAGATTACAAAGAAAAATGCACCTATTGTAGTAGGACTTGACCCTATGCTTGGATATGTGCCTGAATATATATTGACAAATTCATTTGAAAAATATGGAGAGACATTAGAAGGTGCATCAGATGCAATACTACAGTTTAATAAAGGGATTGTTGATGCAGTATATGACCTTATTCCTGCTGTAAAACCACAGGTTGCAATGTATGAACAGTTTGGTGTGCCTGGCATGAAGGCATTTAAAGAAACAGTAGATTACTGTAAAGAGAAAGGACTTATCGTAATTGGTGATGTAAAGCGAGGTGATATAGGCTCTACATCAGCAGCATATGCAACAGCACACCTTGGTAAAGTAAAAGTAGGTGGTAGTATATGCAGTGCATTTGACGAAGACTTTGTTACTGTAAATCCATATCTTGGAAGTGATGGTGTAAAGCCATTTATAGATGTTTGCAAAGAAGAAAATAAAGGTATATTTGTGCTTGTAAAGACATCTAATCCATCAAGTGGAGAGTTTCAGGATAAAATTTTTGAGGACAAGCATTTATATGAGCTTGTAGCAGAGAAAGTCCTTGAATGGGGCAGCCAGTGTATGGATGGCACATACAGTAATGTGGGCTGTGTAATTGGCGCAACTTATCCTGAAATGGGCAAGGCTTTGCGCAAAATGCTGCCACATAATTATATACTTGTGCCAGGGTATGGTGCGCAAGGTGGCACTGCTAAAGACTTAGCCGCATATTTTAATGAAGATGGGCTTGGAGCAATCGTTAATTCATCAAGAGGTATAATAGCTGCATATAAACAAGAGAAGTATTCAAAGTATACACAAGCAAATTATGCAGATGCTTCAAGACAGGCAGTACTTGATATGAAAGAAGATTTGCTTGCGAATATGTGAAATTGGAGATAATGGAGAATATAAATGGCAGACAAAAAGAAATTCATTGCACAAATAACAAGCCAGATAAAGCTTGCAGATGGGATTTACAGTATGTGGCTTAAATGTCCCAAAAATGCAAATATTTCTATAGCTTCACCAGGACAATTTATATCTATGTACTGTCATGATGGCAGCAGGATGCTTCCAAGACCGATAAGCATATGTGAGATAAATGCATCTGACAATATATTAAGAGTTGTTTATCGAATCGTTGGCAAAGGCACAGAAGAATTTTCAAAACTAGATGCATCAGATACGATAAGTATTATAGCACCTCTTGGCAATGGCTTTGCGGTAGATGCAGACACTTGTAAAAAGGCACTTCTTATAGGTGGAGGCATAGGCATACCACCTATGCTTGGGCTTGCAGAGAAATTGTACAGCAGTGGAGTCAGTGCAGAAGCTGTACTTGGCTATAGAGACGGCAATCTGTTTCTTAAAGATGAATTTATGCCATATGCAAAAGTGTATGTTTCTACAGAAGATGGAAGTGTGGGTGTAAAAGGCAACGTAGTTGATGTGGTAAAGCAATATAATATACAAGCTGATATTATATATGCGTGTGGACCTCTTCCCATGCTTCGTGGAGTGAAAGAACTGGCAAAAGAGCGTGGCATAAAAGCACAGATATCTTTAGAAGAAAAAATGGCATGTGGAATAGGCGCATGTCTTGGGTGTGTATGTATATCTAAAGAAAAAGATAGTCATAGCAATGTTAATAATAAAAGGATTTGCAAAGACGGACCAGTATTTGATTCTGAAGAGATTGTATTCTAATTAATTTAAGGAGATATTATGAATCTTGCAGTTAATTTTGCAGGAGTTGAGATGAAAAATCCTGTAACAACAGCCTCTGGGACATTTGGTTCAGGAGCAGAGTATAAAGACTTTGTAGATTTAAACAAACTTGGAGCAGTTACTACAAAAGGAGTAGCAAGTGTGCCGTGGGAGGGTAATAAAACCCCACGCATATGTGAGACATATGGAGGTATGCTTAATGCAATAGGACTCCAAAATCCAGGTATTGATTTGTTTATTGAAAGAGATATACCGCTTTTAAAGCAGTATAATACAAAGATTATTGTTAATGTCTGCGGAAGGACACTAGAGGAGTATGTAGAGGTTGTTAGGAGGCTGGCAGATAAAGATGTTGATTTACTTGAAATTAATATTTCATGCCCAAATGTAAAAGCTGGCGGTATAGCTTTTGGACAAAATCCTGAACTTGCCAGACAAGTTACAGACAAGGTAAAGCAATATGCAAAGCAGCCTGTAATTATGAAATTAAGTCCAAATGTAACAGATATTACTGAAATGGCAAAAGCCGTAGAAGCAGGCGGAGCAGATGCTATATCACTTATAAACACACTTACAGGTATGAAAATAGATATTAACAAAAGAACCTTTGCACTTGCTAATAAAACTGGTGGTCTGTCAGGACCTGCGATAAAGCCAGTTGCAGTGAGAATGGTGTACCAAGCAGCACACGCTGTAAAAATACCAGTGCTTGGTATGGGTGGCATAAGAAATGCTGAAGATGCGCTTGAGTTTATAATGGCAGGTGCGACAATGATTGCAGTTGGTACAGCCAATTTTAACAATCCTTGTGCAACCGAAGATGTCATAAATGGAATAGGCCAATTCATGGATAAAAATGGTGTAAAAGACATTAATGAACTTATTAGGTGTGTAGAGTAAAATCCAATCCCTATTTACCTATTGACAAAATAGGTAAATAGGGATATTATATATTTTGCAAAAAAATATTATTGGAGGCTGATATTATGGCAAAGAAAAAATACACAGACAGAAACTTTAAGTTTGAAACACTTCAGTTACATGTAGGGCAGGAAAGCGCAGACCCTGTTACAGATGCAAGAGCTGTGCCGATTTATCAGACATCATCATATGTATTTCACAATGCACAACACGCAGAAGATAGGTTTGCGTTAAAAGATGCAGGCAATATTTATGGCAGACTTACCAACCCTACAGAAGATATTTTTGAAAAGAGAATGACAGCACTAGAGGGCGGTGTCTCGGCACTAGCGACCAGTTCAGGTGCAGCAGCAGTTACATATACTATACAAAACCTTGCATTTGCAGGAGACCATATTGTCGCTGCAAGAAATATTTACGGTGGTACATACAACCTTTTACAACATACACTTGCTGATTATAATATAAAAACAACATTTGTTGACCCATTAGACCCTGCAGCATTTGAAAATGCTATAAAAGATAATACAAAGGCACTTTATATTGAAACACTTGGCAATCCTAATTCAGAAGTTTCAGATATTGAAGCTATTGCAAAAATTGCCCATGCACACAATATACCACTTGTTATTGATAATACATTTGGTACACCATACCTTATTCGTCCTATAGAGTACGGTGCAGATATCGTAGTGCACTCTGCTACAAAATTTATAGGTGGACATGGTACAACAATAGGTGGTGTTATTGTAGATGGCGGAACATTTGATTGGAAAGCGTCTGGAAAGTTCCCACAGTTTACAGAACCTGTTCCAAGCTATCATGGGATAAGCTTTGTAGATGCTGCTGGTCAAGCTGCATTTGTTACAAGAATAAGAGCTATACTTCTGCGTGATATGGGTGCAACACTTTCACCATTTCATGCATGGATTTTCTTGCAAGGCTTAGAAACACTGTCACTTAGGGTAGAACGACATGTGCAAAATACAATTAAAGTAATAGATTATCTTAAAACACAGCCATTAGTAGAAGCAATCCATCATCCATATATAACAGAAGATACAGAGCAACAGAGATTATATAAAAAGTATTTCCCTAATGGAGGAGGTTCAATCTTTACATTTGAAATAAAAGGTGATGAACAGAAAGCCAAAAAATTTATAGATAACCTTGAGCTTTTCTCATTGCTTGCCAATGTAGCAGATGTTAAATCTCTTGTAATCCATCCTGCTTCAACAACACATGCAGAACTTACTAAAGAAGAACAGGCAGAACAGGGCATAAAGCCAAATACTATAAGACTGTCAATAGGTACTGAACATATAGATGATATTATTGAAGACCTTGATGAAGCATTTAAGGCGGTAATATAATGTCATATTTTCCAATGTTTGTAGATATAAGCCAGAAAAAATGCCTTATAGCCGGCGGGGGCAGTGTTGCCCTTCGTAAGGCAGAGGCAATGTCTAGTTTTGATGCTACAGTTTATGTCATAGCACCCAATATAATTAAAGAAATTAAAGACATGGAAACTGTTACATGGTATGAAAAAGAAATACAACTAGAAGATATTCAAAACTATGATATTGTAATTATTGCTACAAATGATAAAGTGCTTAATCATAGCATATCAAAGTTATGCAAAGAGAAAAATATCCCTGTTAATTCAGTAGACAACACGAAGGATTGCTCTTTTATATTTCCTGCGTATATAAAGAAAGGTGATGTGGTTGCGGCATTTTCAAGTGGAGGACAGTGCCCTGTTGTAGCACAGTACCTTAAAGAAGAGATGGAAAAAATTATGCCATGTCGCATTGGCGAAATCTCTAAGTATATTGGTAGTATTAGAGAAAATATAAAAAACTGCGGTATTGCAGGAAATGTAAAAAAAGAAATTTATAAAGAAATTTTAAAATATTGCTTAGAAATAGATGACATACCACAAAAAGCAGCAGAGGACATAGAAGATATAATAGAAAGGTTTTTATTATAATTGCTTTTGTTTTTGAGGTATGTTATACTATTATAAAATCCGAATTTTGAGAAAAAAGGCAAATGCATCTTACGGTGATAGAAAGGAAGAAATATAAATAATGGAGAACCGGAAAATAAAAAAGAACCGCACATCATATTTTCTGATTGGAAGTTTTATTGTACTTTTTTTGATCAGTATCGGAGCGTTTACATATCTAGGGCAATATATGAGCAGGGTGAGCGAGAAATCCATTAACAAAGTGGGCGACTTATATATGGCAGGCATCAATGACCATATTACCGCTCACTTTAGGACATTAATTGAGCTGAAACTAGAGCAGCTAGAGGCCGTGGTGAAAGTTGTTCCATCTGATACAAATAATGTGAAAAAAACATATGAAGAATTGGCATACAGAACCAATGTCAGAAATTTTAATTATGTTGCGCTATGCTCGGAAGATGGACAACTAAAAATGTTGGATGGTGAACAGATTAAGCTGACTGATCCAGATCCCTTTTTTGAATCACTAAAAAACCATGAGAAGAAAGTTGCAGTGGGAAGTGATTCTCTAGGAAATGAAATAATTATTTTTGGCGTTGAAGCAAATTATCCGATGAATAACGACATGGGATGCATGGCTTTGGTTGCTGCTGTTTCCATAGAATATATCAGCACAATGCTGAGTACGGATGAGGATAATGCCTTGTTATATTCTCATATTATTAGACAGGATGGCAGTTTTGTCATAAGTGATATGAGTGATGAGTATGTAGACTATTTTGAAAGTCTGCATAAAAGATATACAAATGATGATTCCCAAAAGATTAATGAATATATTAAAGGGCTTCGGGATGCGATGTTAAAAAAGAAAGATTATTCTAATGTCATGCATTTCGATGAAAGCAGTCAACAGATTTATTGTACGCTTCTTCCTTATTCGGAGTGGCATCTGGTGACGATACTGCCCTTTGGGGCTTTAAATGAAACTGTGGAATCCATGAATAAGAACAGAACGATTGCCACAATATTTATCTGTGTCATTGTTCTGATATCTCTGTTGATTATTTTTTATATCTATTTTAAGATGACCCGTCAGCAAATGAAGGAACTGGCAGAGGCACGTCAGGAGGCTTTGGAAGCAACGAAAGCGAAGAGTTCATTCCTCTCTAATATGAGCCATGACATCCGTACACCAATGAATGCTATAGTGGGTATGACAGCAATTGCAATAACGCATATTGATGATCAAAATCAAGTACAAAACTGCCTGAAAAAAATTACGTTGTCCAGCAAACATTTGCTGGGGCTGATTAACGATGTGCTTGATATGTCTAAGATTGAGAGTGGCAAAATGACATTGACGGCGGAACGAATTTCTCTGCGTGAGGTGGTAGAGGGTGTTGTAGGCATAGTGCAGACGCAGGTGAAAGGGAAAGAGCAAAATTTCAATGTTCATATAGATAACATTGTCGTGGAGAATATGTATTGTGATAGTGTGCGTCTAAATCAGGTGCTGTTAAATCTTTTGTCCAATTCAGTGAAATATACGCAGGAAGGAGGCACTATACAATTCTCACTTTTTCAGGAAGATGCACCACCAGAAAAGGGCGATACTTATATCCGAACACATATCATTGTAAAAGACACTGGAATAGGCATGACACCAGAATTTTTAGAGCATATCTTTGACTCTTATTCAAGAGCAGACAGCAAACGTGTACATAAGACAGAAGGTGCTGGTCTTGGTATGGCAATTACAAAGCATATTATAGAGGCAATGGGAGGTACAATTACTGTAAAGAGCGAACTGAATAAAGGAACAGAATTTGAGGCAATCTTGGATTTTGAAAAAGCAGATGAACAAGAAATAGATATGATTTTGCCAGCATGGAAGATGCTGGTTGTAGATGACGACGAAATACTGTGTCATACTGCGGTGGAGATGCTTCGTTCTATTGGCATACAGGCTGATTGGACAATGAGCGGAGAGAAAGCGATACAAATGGTGAAAAAGCATCATGAAATTCGGGACGATTATCAGATTGTACTGCTTGACTGGAAGCTTCCAGGGATGGACGGAGTCATGGTGGCAAAACAGATAAGACGTATCGTGTCTGATGATGTGCCAATTCTACTAATTTCAGCCTACGACTGGAATGAATTTGAGGATGAAGCTAGAAAGGCAGGCATCGACGGATTTATTTCAAAACCTTTGTTTAAATCCACGTTGTATTATGGATTGAAAAAATATATGGACGATGTGAAAGAACAGGAACAGGAAGATAATGATACAGATCTGTCAGGATGCCGTATTTTGGTAGCTGAAGATAATGAACTAAATTGGGAGATTTTGATGGAATTGCTATCTGACATGGGTGTAAAGCTGGAGTGGGCGGAAAACGGAAAAATATGCATGGAGAAGTTTGTAGAATCAGAACAGGGATATTTTGACGCAATCCTTATGGATGTTCGTATGCCAGTGATGAATGGTTATGAAGCTACAAAAGCCATCCGCACTTCAAATCATCAGGATGCAAAGACAATTCCGATCATTGCCATGACAGCGGATGCCTTTTCAGAGGATATCAAAAAATGCCTTGATTGTGGTATGAATGCACATACTGCAAAACCAGTCAATATTGAAGAATTGACTTCTCTGCTAAAAAAGTATGCTTTACAAAAAACATATTAATAATCCAACTAGGATACACAAAGATGTAGTACTGCACTGCATCTTTTTTTTCTTTATATGAAACTATTTCAGAAAAAAGCTGTCTATAAAGATAGAAGGGCAGATAGTTATATATAAGTCTAGATTTAAGGAGTACTGTAATGGAAGATGAAGCAATAGTACAATTATTATGGGACAGAAAAGAACAAGGCATAGAACATATGTCTGAAAAATATGAAAATTATTGCTTTTCTATTTCATATCGCATTGTAAATGCTAAAGAGGATGCAGAAGAGTGTGTAAATGATACATGGTTTAATGCCTGGAATTCAATTCCTCCTAACAAACCATATAATCTTGCAGGATACCTTGCAAAGCTTGTCCGTAATATTTCTATTAATTATTATAACAAAAAACATGCTTTTAAGCGCAGAGGTGACAATATGACTGTGGCACTGGATGAATTGTCAGAATGCGTTGCTTCTGGCAATAAGGTTGAGGAAAACCTAGAGTTAAAACTACTTACAGATACCATAGCAGATTTTTTAGCTTCACAGGATAAAACAAAACGTTGGATTTTTTTGCAGAGATATTTTTATTTTGCAGAGATTAGGGAGATAGCAGATAAAGCTGGAATGAAAGAAGGAACTGTCAAATCAGTCTTATGTCGTATGCGTAAAAAACTGAGAAAATGGCTTGAAAAGGAGGCTGTTTATCTGTGATAAAAAAAGAAGATATGCTGTTACATGCAATAGGAGAGCTGCCAGAAGATATGGTAACAGAAGAAGATATAGAAGAAATAAAAGCAGGAGCTAGACAAATTGAAAAAGAAGAAAGGAAGAGAAAGTTAATATATATAAGCAGATTTATGGCAACAGCTGCATGTATTGCCGTTCTGACTATATCTTTTAATGCATTTTATAAACCAAACAACAATTCCAACAATAATACAAAATGTAGTGAAGATAAAGGTGCTAATGCTGAAAAAGGCTCTGTTAGTGTCTTTGTAATGGATGCTAAAGAAAAAACTGCTGAAAATTTTAAAGATTCTGTTTTTTCCAATGAAAAGAAAACTATTGATAATAGTTATAATAATGATGTTGTTAATATAAACAGGTTATATAACATGAAAAAAATTCCATATGACAGTACAATAAATTTACAGTTAGAAGAACAGACATATATTGTGTTCAGCATTGACACAAACTTTCATCTCACAGTTTCAAATAAAAAAAATGAAACGTATATTATTAAAAAAAACGGAAAAAAGCATTATATCAAAGAAAGTAAAACATTATGCAAAGCAGGAACCCAAGTTCACCTTGATATAAGCAATAGTAAATCAGTTTTAGATGTAGTTATACCAAAGTGGAAAGAGCAAGGCATCAGTGTAATTGCATATGCAGAAACAAATCAAGAAAGTGGTGGCACATTTTATATTGGAAAAGCAGATGGCAAAATTACAAAAAATAACAAAAAAGGAGAGGCATATTATGGAATATTTCTTAAAGAAAATTAAAAAGCAGATATTAGCTGCATTTATAATTTTACCTATAGCCGTTTCTATACTTGGATGTGGTATGGAAACCAAGACTACAGTAGATACAAAATCTGGTGTGGGCAGTTCCACAAGAGTGGGTATAACAAGTTGTAAAGCAGTAAATAAAGATATTATCAGTACAACAGATGACACTGGCAACAGTAAAAATACAGACCAAATTAATAAAGTACCTATATATGGAAAAAAACAGAAAGAAAAAATCAAAAAATATCTTTCTTCGCTGCCTGATAAAATTACTGTAAAAGAAGCAAAGAAAAGAGGAATAATAATAGCCAGTTATAATGATAAAGAAAAAAAACGGTTTAAAAAAGACTGGATGGATTTTTACAGGTATGTGAAAGCAGGTGAAAAACAATACAGCACAAAAAATGAAGCTATTATATGTTATGCAAAATTACATGACAAACGTGCTATAACAATACTTGATTATACTGTAGAAGGAGATGCTTGTTATACTTACTTATCATTTATAAAAGGCAAATATTATATGCTTAGAGATTCCAGCAGAGACAATTTCAAAGCCCCTACATTGGATGGATACAGTGATTTAATGACATATAAATCCTTGAGGAAATATATAAAATATATAGGTGAAGATGCAATTTATAATCTTAAAGAAGATAAACATGTTAAAGACAAACTGTCAATAGAAAGTACACAATTTTATCTTTTTAAAAAACAGGACATTACCAACAAAAAAGTTAAAAAAATCATTGGAAACCCGAATTATAATTATCTTGATGACTATTATAATATATTTGGATTTGATGCTTAAATAAAGGCTTGTTCATCACTACTTTAAGAACGTAACTATTGACATCACACCTAAAAAAATATAAAATAAATAAAAACAATTTGGAGACTTAAAATATGACACAGAATAGGGAACAGAAAAAAAGGCTGGATTATCTGTTAAAAGAATTTAAGGAAGATTCCGTGCAGTATAAGGATTTAGAAATAAAAGACAACTATAATGATAAAAGAATGGCACTTCGTTCTCTTATGAATATCCGTATGCCGCAACATATGTCAGATGATGTATTGAAAGTACAGGATGACTTTTTGAAGGAAGAGGCAAAGGAAAAAGGTATTATTAAACTGGCAGATATTCCTACAGTGAAGAAACAGGAAAGATTATCTATCTGGCAGGGAGATATTACAAGATTAGAAGTCGGTGCTATTGTAAATGCTGCTAATTCACAGATGTTAGGCTGCTTTGTTCCTTGTCATAGATGCATTGACAATGCTATTCATAGTGCTGCAGGAATACAACTTCGAGAAGAGTGTAACCATATCATGATACAAAGACGTCTAAAATATGGCAAAAACTATGAAGAACCGGTAGGTACAGCTACTTTAACGAAGGCTTATAATCTTCCCTGTGAGTATGTAATTCACACAGTAGGACCGATTGTATATAGCAGATTAAATGATGTATTATGCCAGGATTTGCGAAATTGCTATGAAAATGTTTTGAAGTGTTGTGTGAAAAACAATATTAAATCAGTTGCATTTTGCTGTATTTCAACGGGCGAATTTCATTTTCCAAATGATAGGGCAGCAGAAATTGCTGTAGAAACAGTAACTGATTTCTTAAAAAAGAATAGTAATTGTATGGAACGAATTATTTTTAATGTATTCAAAGATAATGATTTGGAGATTTATGAGAATGTCTTAAAACAGCTTTCATTTTAATGAAAGCTGTCCTGATTTGTGTTATATATTTTTTGACACAGCGGATGCTATAAGAGAATATAGGTATTTCATAGGTTGGAAAACATTAGTTCCCTTGAAATTTTGATTCACAGTATACACATCTGTATATCCTATTTTCCCTGTCAGTAAGCTTAAACTTATGTGGTATCTCTTGCTCTATAGAAGTAATACATCTAGGGTTTTTACATTTAATGATATTTGTAACCATTTCTGGAAGTTCTAAAGATTCTTTTGTAATAATATGACTATCCTTTATTATATTTATCGTAATATTGTGGTCAAGTACACCAAGTACATTAAGGTCAATCTGAAGAGGACCTTCAATTTTAATAATGTCTTTTTTACCCATTTTACTGCTTCTTGCATTTTTAATAATTGCAACTTGACAGTCCAGCTTTTCTAAGTTTAGATATTCATATATCTTCATTGCACCGCCTGCATGGATATGGTCAATAACTACACCTTCATTTAATCCGCTTATATTTAACATTTAGATTTCCCCTTTCTTATCCAGTTCAAGCAAAGTAAGAATAAGAGCCATACGAACGTAAACACCAAACTTTGCCTGTTGGAAATATACAGCACGTGGGTCATTGTCAACTTCAACCGAAATTTCATTTACACGTGGCAGAGGATGTAAAACATACATATCTTTTTTAGCATATTTCATCTTGTCTGCATCAAGTATAAAACTGTCCTTTAAACGTATATAATCTTCTTCATTAAAAAATCGTTCTCTTTGTACACGTGTCATATACAGTATATCAAGTTCTGGCATATATTTTTCAAGTTCACTTGTTTCAATATAGCTTATATTGCCTGCATCTAACACTTCTTTGCGCAGATAGTCAGGTATTTTAAGTTCATTTGGAGAAATAAGTATAAAGCGCACATTCTGGTAACGTACCATTGCATTTATAAGGGAATGTACAGTTCTTCCAAATTTAAGGTCTCCACACATACCTATCGTAAGGTTATTAAGACGTCCAGTTAATTCTTTTATAGTAAAGAGGTCAGTAAGTGTCTGTGTAGGGTGGTTGTGTCCACCGTCACCCGCATTAATAACAGGAATTCCAGAATGCATAGCAGCAACAGTTGGTGCACCCTCTTTAGGGTGGCGCATAGCACATATATCTGCATATGAAGATATAATTCTTATTGTATCTGCAACGCTCTCGCCCTTTGCAGCAGAACTTGAATCAGCCGAAGAAAAACCAAGCACTTTACCACCTAAGTTTAGCATTGCTGCTTCAAAACTAAGGCGTGTTCTCGTACTTGGTTCATAAAATAAAGTAGCCAGTTTTTTTCCTTTGCATATATGTGCATATTTTTCAGGAGTTTTCATAACTGACTGCGCAAGATTAAGCATTTCTTCAAGTTCTTCAACAGATAAATCTAGTGGACTTATTAGATGTCTCATTTTAATCCCATTACTGAAAACTTATAAAAGTTCTTCTTTTCTTTTTATAATGTTGCTTGTTTTACAGTAATTTTCCCCTTTCTTATTTTGCTCATATTTTCTTTATATCGAACGTTGCAACCTACGTTTTCTTTTTTCAAGTTTCTTCACTTTCTGTTTTTGTCTTTGCAAAATTCAAACTCAGTTAACTCCTTAATCATTTTCTTAGCTTTATTTGCTCTCTTTCCCTGTAGTTTGCAACTGAATACATCAATTATTTGTACTAAATCTTCTACAAGTTCTTCTTGTTCTGTTTTTTCTGTATTATCTACAATTTCAATTTTACAATTATATAATTCTGCTATATATTCTACCAATTCAAAACCAAATCCCATTAATCTGTCCTTATATAAAAC